>JAAYLK010000089.1 GCA_012521895.1 Clostridiales bacterium | reverse complement strand
TGCCCCACCTGCCGTGCCAACCGCCGTAATAACAGCCACGGCGGCGAGCCCCAGATGTACGACGTGATCTGCGATGAATGTGGCGCCACCACGCAGGTTCCCTTCCAGCCCCGCGGTGATCGTCCGGTTTACTGCCGTGATTGCTTTGCCCGTCACAGCGGCCGCTAAGCTGAAGTAAGACTTCAAAACTAAGAACCCGCCGAAAGGCGGGTTCTTTTTGCGCTCAATTCATGAAATAGTTCAGCGAGGCCTGGTATGCTTCACGCCTTGCCCGCGTGACATTCTCATCCGCGTCAGTTTTCTCAAGATCCGCTATCCGGCGGCGCAGGTCTTTCATTTTAACACCCAAAGCCAGCGGGTTTTGCTTCAGGCGCACATAGTAATCTTCCGATCTCTCCCTGGGCCTTCTGGTAATCGCGTCTACGGCATCGCCTATCTCATCTCCAAATTGTCTGCGGATATCCCCTGCGCTGATACGATCCGGCTGGTGTTCAACGGCATCCTGCAGATAGGCAACGGCCTTCATTTCATCAAAGTAGCAATCCTCCGCCAAAGCGTTCAAATACTCATAATGCGGATTTCCCTCTTGGTCCGTCTGTTCCTGATGAATCAGCTTGCTTAGTTCTCTCGCTTGAATGACCATTTCTTCCGTACTCAATTATACATTCCTCATCGCAGCTTAGCGTTTGTCGTTTTGATCAAAATAGCATAACCCGACATCTAAGCCAAATATTTCTCGGCTCTCTTGGGAATTGCGCTCCATCAACGAGAACCTTTTCTATTATACCCCTCGTGTGAATAAGGTAAGCTCACCTCAAAAAGCGACTATCACCGGGATCTCAGCATTTTGATATAGAATTAAATTTTCAGTTGACAGAATAACCCGCGTTTGATAGTATGTTCAAGCGCTCCAAAAATTGTCATGGCGCAATTGCGGAGAGATGGCCGAGTGGTTTAAGGCGCCAGTCTTGAAAACTGGTGATGCTGAAAGGCACCGGGGGTTCGAATCCCTCTCTCTCCGCCAAGCTTTTCTCAAACAAGGAGAAGTACCCAAGTGGCCGAAGGGGCTCCCCTGCTAAGGGAGTAGTACGGGAAACCGTAGCGAGAGTTCAAATCTCTCCTTCTCCGCCAAAACCCGGAAGAATCAATGCTTCTGGGTTATTTTCTTGCCGCTTTTGATGCAATAAAGCACTAAAACCCGGCGGCAGCACACCGCCGGGTCAATCGTTTCCAAAATTCAATACATCTTTGCCGTATTCTCAAACCGCTTCGTCGTCAACTGATGATCAATCGCATACTGCTTGCCCTCTCCGGCCCACAGCATCCCGCGCTCCATGAGCACAGCGGCGTTGGGGGATTTATCAAACACATCATCGTGGTGGCCCAGGGAGTTGTAAAACACCCGCCCATTGCCCCAGAACTTGGTCCAGGCGACGGGCATGTCCACCGGCTTGTTGCTGATGTGATAATAGAGCACGCTTGGGAAGCGCGTGCTGGCCAGCACCTCGATGGCCGGGTCGATATGCAGGTAGTAGTGCTCGCTGCTGACCGCGAAATCATCCAGCCCCTGGGTGATGGGGGAGGAGCCATGGTGGATATGCACGGTGTACTCAACCCCGTCTCCGCCCGGGTGACTCACCCACTGCCCGCCGGTGATAAACTGCCACTCCGTGTCTTTGCGGAAGGCGTCGCACATGCCGCCATGGCAGCCGGCCAGACCCACGCCCGCGCCCACGGCTTTAGCAATGTTTTTCGTGTAGTCTTGCTTGATCTCTCCCATTGTCCAGCAAAAAACCAGCAGGTCCAGGGCCATCATGGCGTCCAGGTCCGCCAGGCAATCCAGAGAGGACTGGATCAGCGTTTCATAGCCGTGTTGCTGCAGCATCTTTGCAAAGCGCGCGCTGGTCAGGTGCGGTTCGTGGCCGTCCCAGCCACCCTGAAGTATCCATGCCTTTTTCATCAGTCTGCTCCTCATGTATGCTTTCTTTTCATCTATCTTATCATATTTTTCTGGTTCATGGGCGAAAACCACGTCGCGGACAAAGAACCCAAACCTCGAATGATTCGGGCTGTCAGAACAAGACACATTCAGTGTTTTATGAATGTTCTTGATAATGAATTTAACTTATCCCATTCTCACGGTGAGGGCCGCGTTTACCCCGCCTGCTGGCAATCAATGTACCTGGTCTCATCCTCCAGCAGCAGCAGCGCCTGCGCCAAATTGTCCTGCTCAAGCCAGGCCTGGCGCAGTTCATCGCTGCCAAACATCACCGGCATCCGCGGGTGAACCTCGCTGGGCCTGCCCACGGAATCCCGCGTCAGGATGACAAAGTCATCAAGGCCCTCCCCCGGGAAAGCCAGGCCAGCCATGTACAGCATCTGGCCGTCCTCCCGTGCGAAGAGGTGGGGCTTTTTCTGGGGCGACCACTCGTAAAAAGCCTGGGCGGGCACCAGCACGCGCGAGGTGCGCAGCAAGGGCGCGAACATCCGGCTTGAATGGGCGGTCTCGCTGCGGGCGTTGATGAGCAGCCTGCTCATGAAATCCACCTTGCGCCCAAAGCGCAACGGCGCAAGCCCCGCTTTGGTATACACCGGGGCCAATTGGCTAGGCACCACGTCCCTGGTTTGCAGGGTGATTTCCGGGTGTTCCAGCATCAGCTGGGCGATGGCCTCGCGAAAGCTGATGTTCTCATCCTCCGTTGAAATGTGATACTTGCCGCACATCCTCGTTGTCCTCCACATACCAGCGCCGGTCGTCATCCCGGTACAGGCAGGCCTGGTTTTGGCCCACGCGCACCAGGTAGCGCGTGCCCTGGCCGCCGTACTTGGTCTGCCGGGTTTCCCGCCGTTCCACCACCCGGGTGATGGGCAGGGTGTGCCCATTGAGCGTAAAGGCCTCCGGGGTAATCACCCCGTGCTCGTCCGCGCGCGCGCACACGCGCACATACAGCCTGTCCTTCATAGTTTACCCCCTTCCGCGCATGGCGCTCAGCGCCTGCAAATCATGGTCGTCCACCGGGTTTAAGTCCCGGGTTCCATCCCCGCACAGCATCAGCCCCCGGCGCACGGAATTGTGCCCCCAGCGCACGCGGATGCTGTCCAGGGCCTCCTCCAGCTGCCGCTCCCTGATGGTCTTTGCGGGCGTCCACAGGGCCATCTGCACGCTGTCTTTGGTGCTTTTGAGGTCGCTGCCGCACACCCCCAAAGAGCGCAGGGGCAAGTCCCAGGTGTAGTGCTCCCGCAGGAGGTTGAGGGCAGCGCGCGCGATGTCGGACCCCGTGTCGCTTTGCTGGGGCAGGCGGCACTGGCGGGAAATGCTGTTCAGCTCGCTGTCGCGCATCCACACCGACACCGTGCGGCAGGCGAAATCGTGGGCGCGCAGGCGCGCGGCCACGCTGTCAGCCAGCAGGTACAGCACGGCCTTGGCGGCCTCCTCCGTGCACAAATCGTGCGGGGTGGTGGTGGAGTTGCCGATGGACTTGATCTCATCCGCCTCCTCCGCGCACAGCACGGGGGAGTCATCCTGCCCGCGGGCGAAGCGCTGCAGCATCTCCCCGTTCTTGCCAAGCAGGGCGCGGATCATCTCGTCCTTGGCGCAGGCTAGGTCGCCAATGGTGACGAGCCCCAGGCCCGCCAGGCGCTTTTTGGTGGCGCGGCCCACGTACAGCAAATCATCCGCCGGCAGGGGCCACACCTTGTGACGGAAGTTGTCCGGGGTGATGACGGTGGTGGCGTCGGGCTTTCGCATGTCAGAGCCCAGCTTGGCAAACACCTTGTTGTAGCTGACCCCGATGGACACCGTGATGCCCAGCTCCTTTTTGGCGCTGTTGCGGATTTGCGCCGCGATTTCCTCGCCCGACAGCGCGTGCCCCGTCACATCCAGCCAGCTTTCATCCAATCCGAAGGGCTCCACATGGTTGGTGTAGCGCTTGTAGATGGCGCGCATCTTGCGCGAGTACAGCAGGTACTTGCGCTGGTCCGCCGGCACCAGCACCAGGGTGGGGCATTTCTGCTTGGCCTGCCAGACCGCTTCGCCGGTGATGATGCCGCACTGCTTGGCCAGGGCGGACTTGGCCAGGATGATGCCATGGCGCAGGGCGGGATCGCCGCACACGGCCACCGGCAGCCCGGCCAGGGCGGGGTTTTCCGCCGTCTCCACCGAGGCGTAAAAGCTGTTGCAGTCGCTGTGCAGGATGGTTCGCACGCCGTTCATCCCCCCTATAATAAGAACAAGTGTTCGCATTAGGAGTATACCAGCATCCCTCTCCCGGGGCAAGAGGAATTTTCGCTGCGCGTATCGAAGAAGTGTCTGCGGACACTTCTTCGTTTTAGAAGAACCGGAATTTCTGCCTGTTCGGTCTCGCTTTGCTTACCTCACGGCCGGCAGAAATTCGTGGAGCGTTTTGTCTAAAGCCAAAACCCGTGACACCGCGCATGTCGCTGCCACGGATTACCATCAAAGGGCTTTGCCCTCCGATACCTCCCCAGAGGTAGTTTTGGAAAAAAAAACAGCGCCTTGCGGCGCTGGGGTTGACGCGGCTTGATTATATCTTCGGCAGCAATGAGGCCGTCCCATTGGCCAGCAGCTTGCTGGTCAGCTGGGCCAATTGCTCCGGGGTCTCGTTGAAATCATTCAAAATCCAGTGCTCAATCATGCCCAGGTTGGTGTAGGTGAAGAAGGTGTACAGGAAGGACAGCGTGCCTTCATCCGCGATACCGGATTCCTTTTTCCAGTCCTTGATGGCCTGGTCGCGGTAGATGTTGCTGATCTTTTTCATGAATTCCTTGTCGCCGTACTTGCCAAAGACCACGCGGGCCAGGTCACGGTTTTGGTAAATCAGCTCATAGATGCGCCGCAGCAGGGTGATGCCGGGCACGATGTCGATGTCCTTGCTGAGCAGGTCATAGATTTCATCGTACAATTCCTGCTGAATCTGGTCATACAGGTCATAGACATCCTTGTAATATAGATAAAAGGTGCTGCGGTTGACATCGGCCTGCTCGCACACCTGGGACACGGTGATTTTGCTGATGGGCTTGATTTCCAGCTGGGACAGGAGACTTTCCCGCAGCGCGATGCGGGTGTAACGGACGCGACGGGTTTCTTTTTTTTGGACAGTTTTCTTCATTTTGTCTCCATTTTGCAAGAATTGTATGAATTAGTTGGATTCAAGACACCTTGTGGCAAAAGTGATGCTTGCATGTGACCGCGTCAAATTCTAATGTAATGTTGGATATTTGTCAATCTGTCCACTGTTTTTGCTAAAGAGAATGAGGTGAGGTTCGGTGTTTCTGCTGACTGGCGGCGCGGGCTTTCTTGGACGGAAGGCCTTGGAATCCTTGATCCGGCATGGGCAATCGGTGCGCGCCCTTGTGTTGCCGGGGGACCCCCTGGCAATCCATCTGCCAAAGGCGGCGGACAAAATTGAGGGCGACCTGCTTAACCCGCGGGACCTGGCGCGCTTTTTTGAAGGCGTCACAGCGCAAGACACCGTCATCCACTGCGCCAGCATCATCACCATGAGCATGAGCCCGGTGGACCTGGTCACAAGGGTTAATGTGGAAGGCACAAAAAACATCATTGAGCAATGCCTGAAAACCGGCGCGCGCCTTGTGCATGTGGCCTCGGTCCACGCCATCCCCGAACTGCCCCACGGCCAGGTGATGGCGGAGCCTGAAACCCTTGATGAGGAACAGGTGGTGGGCTGGTACGCCAAGACCAAGGCCATGGCGGCGAAGGTGGTGCTTGAGGCCAGGGCAAGGCAGGGACTGCAGGCTGCCATCGCCTACCCCGCCGGGCTCTGCGGGCCGGGGGACTATGGCAAGGGGAACCTTACCCAATTGTTTTTGGACTACATGAACGGCGCCATCCCCATGGGGGTGGACGGCGGCTATAATTTTGCGGATGTGCGCGATGTGGCGCAAGCCATTGTCACCCTGGCGCAAAAAGAAAGCCTGGGGGAGGACTATGTGCTCTCAGGCGAGTACATCGCCATCATGGACATATTAAAGGCCTTCCACGACATCACCGGCAAAAAACAGGTCCGGCTGGTCTGTCCCGTGTGGCTGGCCAAACTGGCCCTGCCCATCATGAAGCTGGTGTACAGCATCCGCAAGGTCAAGCCTATCTTCAGCGAGTATTCCCTGTACACTGTCCGTGCCAACAGCCTGTTTGACAGCAGCATGGCCAGGCGGGACCTGGGCTTTTCGCCCCGTCCCATCCGACAAACGCTGGAGGATACGGCCAAATGGCTGATGGAGCAAAATATTTAGCTGGAAGGCTTGCATGGAAGCGCATTCGCTGTTATAATCATCAGGCTGTCAAACAGCGCCTGCGCCCTTAGCTCAGCTGGATAGAGTGTTTGGCTACGAACCAAAAGGTCAGGAGTTCGAATCTCTTAGGGCGCGCCACCAAAACCGTCAAAACGCAAGTCTTGGCGGTTTTTCCTTTGCTTGACCGGGTGCAAAACTATGATAGAATAAGCGCGATTCCACAACGGATCGGAATGCAGTTTTTAACACTACAACTAAAAAGGAGCACCGATTGCAGTACCTTTTGATCGGCATCATTTTAATCCTTGCCCTTTTCGCCATCCGCCTGTCCAAGCAGCACGGGATCCCCGCCTTGCTGCTGTTCATCCTGCTGGGCATGGGATTTGGCCTGCTGGGCCTGGATTTTCAGGATTTTCAGCTGGCGGACGGCCTGGCGACGGTGGCCCTGATGGTCATCATGTTCTACGGCGGCTTTGGCACCAACTGGAAGATGGCCAAGCCCGTCGCGAAAGAGGCCATCATCCTAAGCTTTTTAGGCGTCATCACCACGGCGCTGCTGACGGGGTTGTTCTGCCATTTCGTGCTGGGCTTTGGCATGATGGAGGCCATGCTGGTGGGCTCCATCGTGGGCTCCACCGACTTCGCCAGCGTGTCCAACATCCTGCGCTCCAAAAACCTCAACCTCAAGTACAACACCGCCTCGCTGCTGGAGCTGGAAAGCGGCTCCAACGACCCCACCGCCTACACCATGACCATGGTCTTCCTTTCGGTCATCATCGGCTCCGATCTGTCCGTCCCCCTGCTGATCCTCTCCCAGGTGGCCCTGGGGCTGGCGGTGGGCTTTGTGTTCGCCTTTCTGTTTAGCTGGTACCTCCAAAAACAAAGCACCCAGGAGGACGGCCTGTCCGCTGTTTTGATGGCGGCGGCCATGCTCATTACCTTCGCCGCGGCCTCCCTCATCGGCGGCAACGGCTACCTGGCGCTGTACATCCTGGGCATCTACCTTGGCAACAAGCAGTTCCGCGGCAAGAGGGACATCATCTTCTTCTTTGACGGCTTCACCGAAATCATGCAGATTGCCCTCTTCTTTGTATTGGGCCTGCTCAGCAACATCCAGGACTTCATCGCCGCCTTCCCTGTCGCCTTGTTCATCATGCTCTTCATGACCCTCCTGGCCAGGCCCCTGAGCGTCTGGGGGCTGATGTTCCCCTTCAAGCTTAAGCACAAGCAGCTGGGCATGATTTCCCTGGCGGGCATCCGCGGCGCCGCGGCCATCGCCTTTGCCATCCTGGCGGTCAACAGCGGCGCCCAGTTTTCTGTGGACATCTACCACATCGTGTTTGGCATCTGCGTGCTCAGCTCCTTGGTTCAGGGCAGCCTGATGCCCACGGCGGCCAAAGCCCTGAAGATGCTGGACCCCAACGACACCGTGCTGCAGACCTTCAACTACTACCAGGACAAGGCTGAAATCGGCTTCCTGGAGACCCGCATCCACGGCAAAAGCTACCTGGTGGGCCGCCAGGTGAAGGACCTGCGGCTGACCTTTGACTTCATCGTCGCCAAGATTGAGCGTGAGGGCAGGACGGTGGCGCCCCGGGGCCACATCACCCTGCAGGAAGGCGACCTGGTGGTGCTGGGCGGCGAAAAGCACTTTGACCACACCGGCCATGATCTGACGGAGTTCACCATCCCCAAGGGCCATCACTGGGATGGCAAGGCCGTGAAGGATTTGGACATGGCATCTGACAGCCTGGTGGTGATGGTGCAGCGTAATGGCGACGAGGTCATCGTGCCCCTGGGTGACACCCAGCTGCATGCGGGGGACAAGGTGATCCTGCTGCAGGTGGAGGTAGGCAGCCGGTCAAGCGCGGCCTCAAGCGCCTGTTCAGACGCAGATAATTATTATTGATCAACTTTGACACACAGCATCCATCGCGCTTTTGCGGCGGATGCTTTGTTTTTCTCCAGAACACCGTGGAAGCGTCTCATGAAAAATACCGGCGGGGTGATGTTCATTTCAGACAAGCCGGGCACATGGATGTTTTCATCCCAAAGTGATATAATGCGGACATCACCCATAGGCAATCACACTCCCAAAGGAAGGCAGGGTTCTAACAATGTTCCAGCAGCTTGCGCTGGCCGGCCTGGTACCGGTCATCAAGGTAGACAAGGCCCAGGACGCGGTGCCCCTTTGCGCCGCTTTGCAGCGCGGCGGTTTGCCGGTCGCTGAGATCACCTTCCGCACCGCGGCCGCCGAGGAAGCCATCCGCCTGGTGCACGAGCAGCTGCCCGATGTCCTCCTGGGGGCGGGCACCGTGCTCACCACCGCGCAGGCGGACGCCGCTATGAAGGCGGGTGCTGGCTACCTGGTGTCCCCGGGCTTTAACCCCGTGGTCGTACAGCATTGCCTGGACAAGGGCTACCCCATCCTGCCGGGCGTGAGCGGGCCTTCTGACATCGAAGCCGCGCTGGCCATGGGGCTCACCGCTGTCAAATTTTTCCCGGCGGAGCCCTTGGGCGGGGTCAAACTGCTCAAAGCCTTGCTGGGCCCCTACCGGGGCATCGGCTTTGTGCCGACCGGCGGCATCAGCGAAGCCAACCTCAAGGACTACCTCAGCATTCCCCAGGTATTGGCCTGCGGCGGCAGCTGGATGGTGCCCGATGACGCGGTCAAGGCCCAGGACTGGGCGCGGATAGAGCAGCTGGCGCGCCAGGCAGTGCAGGCGGTGCTGGGGATGGAGCTTACGCACATCGGCCTCAACGCCCAAAACCCGGAGCAGGGCATGAAGGACGCGCAGATCCTCAGCCTGATCACCGGCTGGCCCATCCTTGGCAACACCAAGTTCAACTGCTTCATCGGCAGCGGTTTTGAGATGATGAAGCAAGGCGGCCCCGGCACCAACGGCCACATCGCCCTGGGCACCCTGTCCGTCCCGCGCGCCAAGTGGCACATGGAAAAACGCGGCTTTACCTTTGATGACAGCACCGCCAAGTACGACGCCAATGGCAAGCTGCGCTTCATTTACCTCACAGATCCGGTGGCGGGCTTTGGCGTCCACCTCATCCAGAAATAGGAGGAACCATGAAAAAGTTCGTCACCTTCGGTGAAATCATGCTGCGCCTCAAATCCCCCGGCAACGAGCGCTTCATGCAAAGCCCGATGCTGGAAGCAACCTTTGGCGGCGGGGAGGCCAATGTGGCCGTCTCCCTGGCAAACTATGGCCTCCAATCTTCCTTTGTGTCCGTCCTGCCCGACAACGACCTGGCCCAGGCCTGCCTCAACCAGCTGCGCGGCTTTGGCGTGGACACCAGCTCCGTCAAGCGCGCCGGGGAGCGCATGGGCATCTACTTCCTGGAGACCGGCAGCAACCAGCGCGCCAGCAAGGTCATCTACGACCGCGCCCACAGCGCCATCGCAGAGGCCAAACCCGTGGACATCGACTGGGCCAAAGCCTTTGAACATGCCGCTTGGCTGCACATCACCGGCATCACCCCGGCCATCAGCCAGCAGGCGGCCGACCTGTCCCTGGAAGCGGTGAAGGCCGCCAAGGACCTGGGGCTGACCGTCAGCTGTGACCTCAACTACCGCAAAAACCTGTGGAAGTACGGCAAGACCGCCCAGGAAGTGATGAGCAAGCTGGTGGAATACGTGGATGTGGTGGTGGCCAATGAGGAAGATTTCCAGATGAGCCTGGGCATCACCGCTGGCCACCACGACGTGGAAAGCGGGGAGCTGGACCTGGAGAACTACAAGGCCATTGCCCGTCAGGCCATGGAACGCTACCCCAGCATGAAAAAAATCGCCATCACCCTGCGCCGCTCCTACTCCGCCGACCGCAATGACTGGCAGGCCTGCCTGTATGATGGCAAGGACTTTTTGCTCAGCAAGCGCTATGAATTGACCGACATTGTTGACCGCGTTGGCGGGGGGGACAGCTTCTCCGGCGGCCTGATTTATGGCCTCAACGCCTATGAAAACACCCAGGACGCGCTGGAGTTTGCTGTGGCGGCCAGCTGCTTGAAGCACACCATCCCGGGGGACTACAACCGCGTGTCCAAAAAGGAAGTGGAAGCCCTGATGAAGGGCAGCGGTTCCGGCCGCGTGCAGCGTTAATTTTGATTCTGGCGGCAAGCGACATCGCTTGGCCGTACGATAAAACTGGAGGATTATCATGGAAGTTCGTTTTGCATCATCTCCCAACGAAGTCAGGGGCATGGACACCCAGGCCCTGCGCCGCGAGTTTTTGATTGAAGGGCTCTTTGCCAAAGATGAGATCAAGATGGTGTACAGCCACATTGACCGCATCATCGTCGGCAGCGCCCACCCGGCCACCAAAGCCTTGAAGCTGTCCGCAGGTGAGGAGCTGCGCGCCCAATATTTCCTGGAGCGGCGCGAGATGGGCGTCATCAACATCGGCGGCCCCGGCAAGATTACCGTGGACGGCAAGGTGTATGAGCTGCGCCACCGCGATGGCATGTATTTGGGCCGCGGCAGCAAGGATGTAGTTTTTGACAGCCAGGATTACAACAACTCCGCCAAGTTCTACCTAAACAGCGCGCCCGCCCACAAGGAATACCCCACCGTGCTGGTCAAGCCCGAGGACTGCGAAAACGTGGAGCTGGGCTCCCTGGAAGAGAGCAACCACCGCGTCATCTGCAAATACATCCAACCCGGCCAGGCGCAAAGCTGCCAGGTCGTCATGGGGCTGACCACATTAAAGCCCGGCAGCGTCTGGAACACCATGCCCTGCCACATGCACGACCGCCGCATGGAGGTGTACATCTACTTTGACCTGCCCGAGAACGCCCTGGTGATGCACTACATGGGCCAGCCCCATGAGACCCGCCACATCGTCATGCGCAATGAGCAGGCCGTGATTTCGCCTTCCTGGTCCATCCACGCCGCCAGCGGCACCCGCGCCTACAGCTTCATTTGGGGCATGGTCGGTGAGAACCAGGACTACAAGGACCAGGATCCCGTCCCCATGAAGGACATCATGTAAGATGAACACCATGGATTATTTTTCACTAAAAGGCAAGACCGCCTGGGTGACCGGCGGCGCCCACGGCATCGGCTTTGCGATGGCGGTCGGCCTGGCGAAAGCCGGGGCCACCATCGTGTTCAACAGCCGCACCCAGGAATCCGTCGACAAGGGCTTAAAATCCTATGAAAAAGAGGGTGTCAAGGCCCACGGCTTTGTGTGCGATGTCACGGACGAGCAGGCGGTGCAGGCGCTGGTGCAGGAAGTGCAGGATACCATCGGCGTGATTGACATCCTGTTCAACAACGCCGGCATCATCAAGCGCATCCCGATGACACAGATGAGCGCGGAGGACTTCCGCGAGGTGGTCGACATCGACCTGACCGCGGCCTTCCTCTGCGCCAAGGCTGTGCTGCCCGGAATGATTGAAAAAGGCGGCGGCAAGATTGTCAACATCTGCTCCATGATGAGCGAGCTGGGCCGGGAGACCGTCAGCGCCTACGCCGCGGCCAAGGGCGGGCTGAAGATGTTGACAAAGAACATCGCCAGCGAGTTTGCCGACAGGAACATCCAGTGCAACGGCATCGGCCCGGGCTACATCGCCACCCCGCAGACCGCGCCCCTGCGTGAAAAGCAGGCGGATGGCAGCATGCACCCCTTTGACAGCTTCCTGCGCGCGCGCACGCCCGCGGGCCGCTGGGGGGAGACAGAGGACCTGGTCGGCCCCGCGGTCTTTCTGGCCAGCCGCGCCAGTGACTTTGTCAACGGCCACATCCTCTATGTGGACGGCGGCATCTTGGCCTATTTGGGCAAAACTCCCTAAAAAACCAAAAGTCAAAAACGAAGGCCGCCGGAATTTCCCCCGGCGGCCTTCTCCATTCAATCAAACCTTATTTCAGCAGCAAATCCACATGCCGGCCAATGTGCTTGGACAAGAGTTCGGCGTAATCGTCCTCATACTTGTGCCAAAGGGCATACAGCGCGTCCTTGAAGCGGCTGGTACCGTCCTCATTTTTGGCGGTCAGGATCAGGCCATAGGTGATGTGCAGCACCTGGCGGGCGTCTTCCTGGTCCATGAGGCCTGGCAGCTGCGCGTCGCTCAAGGTATCAAGGGCGGGCACATTTTCCGGCTTGGCCTTCACGTGGTAGTAGGCGCTGGCTTCCTTGAAGCTGTCCAGGGCAAACTGGTGCATTGCTCGGTAGAGGGCAGGGTCCTTGATGGCCACCAGGCGCACAGCCTCCAGCCAGTTGGTGCCCGCGGTTTTCAGGTGGAAGACGCCGCCGGTCTGCCGGCCCACCGCTGGGAAGACGGAGAATTTGTCGCTGCCTGAGTGGACGCTCACCTTGTAGCCAAAGTGGCGGGCGATGGCGGCGTGCACCTTCATCTCTTCCTCAAACTGCTTGTGGTCGCCGATGTAGTCAATGCCCTTTTGGAATTCCCCGCAAAAACGCGGCGCCAGGGATTGGCAGACAACGCCCAGGCGCTTTAGCTCGCTGGCCACAAAATAGTGCTCCTTGGGGCTGGTGGGCGTCATGGTCTCGTCGATGGAGATTTCAAAGTCCACCCGCTGGCCTTTCACATAGCGCTCGTAAATCTGTGCCATGAAGGCGATGGCCTTGGAATAAATCAGGTCGGCGCGCAGGGCGTCCTCTTTTGAGAAATGCAGCTGCATCCCGCCGTCCAGGTCAAAGGTCTTGTCGGCATAAATGCTTTGGATGTTGGCGTTGCCCTGCGGGTCTTTCTGCAAATCTTCCAGGCTTTTGCCGGGGACGTCGTTGCGGATGTGCTCGGAGCAGTCCAGGGTGATCATGGAAAAGCCGCAGCCCAGGGCGTACTCAATCTCTTCCGGCTTTTTCAGGTGGTCGCCGTCCGCGCCAAAGCCGGAGGTATACCCTTCCCGGAACACCGCGAAGCTGGCGGCGTTGAGCACGTCCTCATAGGTGCGCTTGGTGAGGTTCAATTCGCGGATGGACTGCTGCGCCAGGATGGGGAAAACCTTGGGATAGCGCGCGAACACCTTCAGATGCCCCGGTGTGGCGATGCCCAGGCGGTCGCCCACGCCGATGGAGCAGCCGTTTTCAAGCCCGGGCCGCGGCGCGGTGAAGGGGAAGACCTCCCGCAGCTTGCCCGCGTTGTGGTGGTTTAGCGGCGCCAGCAGGGCGGTTACGCCGTCGTGGATGACGGACTCACCTTCAAAACCGGGGTTCTCGCCCTGCACCAGCAACTGGCTGCCCTTGCCGGTTTTCACCATACAGATCTGGGTATTTCCGGCTTCGTGGTGGGACTGGGGGTAGGCTTCAAAGCCCAGGTGGCTGTGCTTGTGTGTCATCATTCTAACCCTTCCATGTTGAAATAGTTCACGGTGTTGTTGTAGCAAATGTCCTCCACCATCTTACCCAGGAAGGCCATGTCCCTTGGGTATTCGCCCCCGTCCACCCAGTCGGCCAGCAGCTGGCAGAGGATGCGGCGGAAGTACTCATGCCGGGTGTAGGACAGGAAGCTGCGCGAGTCCGTCAGCATGCCGATGAAGTTGGCCAGCACCGAGAAATCCGCCAGGTTGGCGATCTGCTCCTGCATGCCGCGCTTGGTGTCGTTAAACCACCAGGCGCTGCCGTGCTGGATTTTGCCGGGCACCTCATCTGATTGGAAGCAGCCGATCATGGCAGCGATCTGCGCGTTGTCGGTGGGGTTTAAGGAATAGATGATGGTCCTGGGCAGGCCGCCTGATTGTTCCATGCTGCCCATCAGCAGCCCCAGGTTGCGTCCGCTGTCCGCTTTGCCCCAGATGGCGTCAAAGCCGGTGTCCGGCCCCAGGGCCTTGAAGGCGGCGGGGTTGTTGTTGCGCACCGCGCCGTAGTGCAGCTGCATCACGATGCCGCGCTTCCTGTATTCCTGGGAGAGGAAGACCATCAGCTGCGTCTTGTAGGCGTCGGCCTCCTCCTGGCTGACGGCTTCGCCCTTCAAGGCCTTTGCCATCACGTCCCGCGCCTCATGCCCGGTGTTGTACATGATGTAGTCCAGCCCGTGGTCGGCCGCGCGGCAGCCCAGGGACTCAAAGTAGTTCAGCCGCTTTTCCAGCGCGTGGGTGAGGCTTTCAAAGGAGGTAATTTCCACATCGCTGGACATAGAGAGCTTCCTGATGTAGTCCAGGTAACCGGGCTTTTCAATGTTCAGCACCTTGTCCGGGCGGAAGGCGGGGTAGACCTTGCAGTCCATGTTCTTGTCGTCCCGCAGCAGCTTGTGCCACTTCAGGTCATCCGCCGGGTCATCGGTGGTGCAAATGGCCTTGACCTTGGACTGCTTGATGATTTGCCGGGCGGACAGCGTAGGCAGCAGGCTGTTGGCCTTGTCCCAGACTTCTTTCATGTTGTCCGGGCTCAGGGGCTCCTGGACATCAAAATAGCGCTGCAACTCCAAATGGGTCCAGTGGTAGAGCGGGTTGCCCACCAGCCTGGGCAGCGTCCTGGCCCATTGCTCAAACTTTTCATAGGGCGTGCTGTCTTTGCCCGTAATCTTGCTCTCGGGCACGCCGTTTGAGCGCATGGCGCGCCACTTGTAGTGGTCCCCGCCCAGCCAGACCTCGCTCAAGGAAGAGAAGACCTTGTCCTCATAGATTTCCATGGGGTCGATGTGGCAGTGGTAGTCGATGATGGGCATCTTGGCCGCATGCTGGTGGTACAGCGTTTTCGCTGTCTCCGAGTGCAGCAAAAAGTCCTTGTCCATGAATGCTTTGCTCATGCTTCCTCCTCTTTCTTACCTTTTTTGAAAAAAGGTAAGGCCAAAAAACTCTAATTATGATTTGATCAAGTGTGGCGTTCGGAATTGTGCCAGATGGTTTCTACATGCTTCCGGGCTTTCCGCGCGTTGTGGGGCTCTGTATTTTCCAGCGTCATGAACAGCTGCGGCTTTTTATCCGCCAGCAGCTTGAACAAATTGTCATAGCGCATCTCCCCGGTGCCCGCGGCCACGGCTTGCATCCTGCCGTCCTCCATCACGTAGTCCTTCACGTGCAGCACGGCGATGTCGTCCAGCAGCAGTTCCGCCGCTTCCATGATGATGGTATCACGCTGCGCGAGGTTTGTCTCATGCAAAAGGTTGACGGGGTCCATAATAATTTGCAGGTTGGGGGACTGAAAATGCTCCAGCACCTGTTTTGCACGCCTCGCGTCACACACGATGTGGGTGTACACCGGCTCGATGGCCAGGACGCTGCCCAGCTTTTCGGCTGCCTGCACGACCGGCGTCAGCCCTTTGATAAACATATCCAGCGCTTCCTGGCTGTGGCTCCGGTCCGGCTCATACTTGTACTGCGCATTGGGGTTGCCCGTTTCCGTGCCCACCACGCCCGCGCCCAGCCAGGCGGCAAAGCGCAGGTGGGCGATGTACTGCGCCTGGATGTTGGCCAGGGCATCCCCGTCGGGATGGGCCAGGTTCAAATAGCAGCCCAGCACGGCGGTGTCCAGGGGGTGGATGGCCTTCTTCACAAAGGCCGCCAGGCCCGGGGTGAGGGCGGCGGGCTGCATGTACCTGCTGTCCAGTACCTTGGACAGCGCCAGGTGGACGCAGCCAAAGCCCTGCCCCGCGGCAGCCTCAGCGCGTTGCTCTAAAGTACCAGGCGCCGTGTCATGCAACCGGATGCCAATGTTCACTCTTCATCCCTCCAGTCAATCTGTTCAACGTGTTCCGCCTCAATCGCTTCACCCGCATAGCCAATGAGCCGTACATCGCGCAGCCTCAGCCGTTTGACGTTGTGGGCGATCACGCCGCGGTTCTTGATGGGCTCAATTCCGTCCGCCATGGCCGGCACCGCCGGTTCAAAGCCGGCGTCATAGACAAAGCTTGAGTCCGTGATGCTGACATCGGCGATGGGGTTTTCCGGTAGCCCCAGGAAGAAGGCGGCGCAGGTGCCAACCCCCGTGGCCTTGATGCCGGTAAACGACAGCTTTCCAGCCCCCGGTGTGCGCGCGTCCTTTTCCAAGGCCGCCCGGTTTTGCACATAGTCTGAATGCCCATCCGGGTCACAAAAATAGAAAAAATTGACCACGATGGGGGAGAGCACCCTGTCCATGACCACATCCTCAAAATGAATGCTGTCAATCTGCGCCTGCTCGCCCCGGCCGCGGCGCGTTTTGACACGCAGCCCGCGGTCCGTGTTGCGCATCAGGCAGTGCTGCACGCGGACATCCCGTACGCCGCCGGCCATCTCGCTGCCGATGGTCACCCCGCCGTGCCCGTTTTCCATCAGGGAGTGGCGGATAAAGATGCCGTGGCTGGGGGTTTTGTAGGTGGAGCCCATGTAGATTTTGCCGCTCTTGATGGCGACGCAGTCATCGCCCAGGCTGAAGCGGGTGCCCGCGATGTCCACATCCTGGCAGCTTTCGGGGTTGAGGCCGTCGGTGTTGGGGCTGTCCTTGGGCGCTTCAATGGCCAGGTTGTAAAAGCGTAGATGCCTGCTGAAGTAGGGGTGGATGTTCCAGGAGGGGCTGTTCTTTATAGTCAGTCCGCACAGGGTGACCTCTTCACACCGGTTGATGAATACCATCCGCCCGCGCCAGGTGCCTCCGCGCTTTTTCTTGGCATCTACCCACCAGTCGCTGTCCTGCGCCTGTCCGTCCAGCGCGCCTTCGCCATAGATTTCCACATTTTGGACATTCATCACATGCAGGAGGGCAGCGTGCATGGGCAGGGGGTTGCCCTCCCAGGTGCCCAGGTTCAGCTCTTCTTCGCCATTGTTGGACGCGAGCATGCCCGGCATGATGGGCAGGCTGCCCCGGTCTGTGTTCAGCTTCAGGGTCGCGCCCTTCGCGATTTCCAGGCGCAGATCACTTTTCAAAAACAGGCTGCTGACCAAATACTCCCCCTTGGGCACCAGCACGCGGCCGTCCTTGGGGCAGGCCATGATGGCGGCCTGGATCATGGCGGTGTCGTCCCGCCTGCCGTCCCCATAGGCGCCAAAGTCCTTGATGTTCAAGGTGTATTTTTCTGTCTTTGTTGAAAAACGCAGGGAATGCGCTACCTGATCATGTGCCTTCAGCTCCAGCAGGTAATCCGTGCCCGGCTCCAAATCAAACAGCGTGAACACACAGGTGGTGACCTGTGTGTTCATCTTGCCGTTCAAAATGGCTTGGTAGGCCCGCTCGCTGTGGTAGTGCCCACCGTCGGGCAGCTCAAAGGCGGCAAAGCGCGCGGAAACGTGCAGGGTTTTCAGCATCGTGTCAGCCCTTCAGGGAGCCCGCTGAGATGCCGTCCACAAAGCTCTTTTGCGCCAGGAAGAACACCACCAGGGAGGGGATGATGGAAATCAGGGAGACGGCCAGCACGCGGTTCCACTCAAAGCCGGTGTCCGCGTCCATGGACAGCTTGACGTAGATGGTGGCCGGGTAGCGCGCGGGCGTGTTGATGTACAGCAGCGGCCCCATGAAGTCGTTGTTGCTCCACATGAACTGGAACAGGCCAACGGACACCAAAGCCGGCATCAGCATGGGCACGATGACCTTGATCAGGGTCTGAAAGGTGTTGCAGCCGTCAATTTTGGCCGCCTCATCCAGGTCCCTGGGGATGGAACGCAAAAACTGAATCAGCAGGAAGACAAAATAGGTTTCCGTCGCGAACAGCGTGGTCAGAATCAAGGGCAGGTACAGCGGGGAGTCCACCCAGCCCAGGCGCGTGTACATCAAAAACTGCGGCACGTTCAAAACGACCTGGGGCAGGAAGAGGGTGCTCATCAGCACCGCGAACAGGAATTTTTTACCCTTGAACTCAAAGCGCCCAAAGCCATAGGCGGTGAGGGTGGCCGAAAACAAGGTGAACAGCACCTTGGGAATGACGATTTTGTAGGTGTTCACCATGGACTTCCACAGGTCGATGTCCCCGCCGTAGGACTTCATGGCGTTTTCATAGCCTGACAGGGTGGGGTTGCGGGGGATGATGTGCATGCCGCTGAAAATCTCGTTGTTGTTTTTAAAGGTGGAGCCCACCATCCACAGCAGCGGGTAGATCATGATAAAGCCCACGATAATCAAAATGGCGTAGCGGATGAGGGAGGAGACGCGCTGCCTGGTAAAAATGCGCCTGCGGGTCGCGGTCAGTTCAGCCATCTTACAGCCCTCCCCTTTGGGTCTCGTCAGAATAGTACACCCAGCGTTTCTGGCTCCAGAAGGCCAGCAGCGTCAGCAGCATCATAATGACAAACATCACCCAGGCGATGGCGCTGGACAGGCCGATTTTGTAGTTCTTGATGCCCTGGTCGTAGATGATCATGGTGATCAGGCGCGTGGAGTTGAGCGGGCCGCCCTTGGTGATGATGAAAGGGCCGTTGAACTCCTGGAAGGCCTGCACGGTCTGGGTCACCAGGTTGTAGAAGATGACCGGGGAAATCAGCGGCAGGGTGATCTTGGTAAACTGCCGCCATTTGCCCGCTCCGTCAATGGTGGAAGCCTCGTACAGCTCCTCCGGCACGCCCTTGAGGGCTGCCAGGAAGATGACCATGGCCGAGCCAAACTGCCAGATGCGCAGCAGGGAGATGATGATCAGGGCGTAGTTGGGGTCAGACAGCCAGGAAGGGCCCTGCACGCCCAGGGTGCTCAAGAGGGAGTTGATCAGGCCGTCATTGCGGAACAAGGCGCGCCACAGCACCGCGATGGCCACCGACCCGCCCAGGATGGAGGGCACATAGTAGGCCGTGCGGAAGAGGTTGACACCCTTGATTTTGAAGTTGAGGATGTAGGCGATGAACAGGGCAGCCACCAGTTTTAAAGGCACCGTGGTGATAACATAGCGGAAGGTGGTTTCCAGCGATCGCACCGTGGCGCGGTTGGTGAACACATCCACATAATTGAATAAGCCCGTCTTGCTGATGCCGTTGAACAGGTGCATGTCCGTAAAACTGTAGTACAGCGAGGAGGCAAAGGGGTAGAGCTTGAAAAAGAGGAAGCCGATGATCCAGGGCAGGATGTACACCAGGCCAATCCTGCCGCTTTCCAGGCGGCTGCGCCCTGGTTTTCTGATAAGGTCCTGCGCCAGGCGCTGCTGGCTTGCGATATTGTTGCTCATCATGGTACCTCCCGTAGGGGTTTGGGATTGTCCTGCAGGTACGCTTCCGCGCAGGCCATCATAAAGGGGCCAACGCCCTTGGCGTCGTCTGACACGATGGGCTCAGACAGGTAATAGGCCACCGAGCCGTCTCTTTTGCCCTCGCCGCCCAGCCCGGCCACATGGCAGATGCCCTGCAGCCTAAGCTGCCCATCTTCTTCCGTTATGCGGGTGTCCGCCAAAATGTTAAAAACATCCCGCCCGACGCGGCCGAATTCCTCATTCAGCGCCTTGATGCGCGCGCCCTTCATCATGGCATAGGCCACCATGGCGCTGCCGGAGGTTTCAGAGTAGTTGCCCTCAACGTCCGCCCGGTCAATCACCTGGTAAAACAGGCCTTCTTCATTGCGGTACCGCAGGATGCCCTTCGCGGTCTCTTCCAGCAGGTCCATCAGTCGCCGCTTGTGCTCGTACAGCATCTCATCCATGATCTGCGCGCAGTCCACCAGCGCCATCAGGTACCAGCCCATGGAGCGCAGCCAGAAATTGGGGGAGCAGCCAGTCTGTTTGTCCGCCCAGAACATTTGCTTTGAGGTGTCACAGGCGTGGTAGGACAGCTGTTTCTCATCGCTGTACATCAGTTTTCGCACGTTTTCAAACTGCTTCATGATGTCCTGCACATGCTGCCTGCCGCCTAATACCATGTCATATTCCAAATAAAAAGGCAGGGCCATGTACAACCCGTCCAGCCAAATCTGGTGCGGGTAGATGCTCTTGTGCCAGAAGCTGCCGTTGTCACAGCGCGGATGCTCGCTGATGCGCCGCATGTGGTAGTTGATGGCGTTCTTCCAGCGCGCGACCCCGCTCTCACGATAGGGCAAAAAGAGGGCCTTGCCGCTGTTGTAGCTGTCAATATTATACTGCTGCGTTTCAAAGGTGGGAATCTGCCCCTGCTCATCCACGCGGCGGTTGAGGTAGTTTCTCACCCAGGATGCAAACTGCGCGCCGGCCCCCGCCTCATACAGGCGCTGGCAGCCCACCAGGACGCAGCCATCCTCATAGTTCCAATAGGGCTTGTAATCCTGGTAGCGTTCCAGAAACTGCTGCAGGTAGCGCGTCAATTTGCTGTCCATGGTTTTCTCCCTTGAAAAACGCTGAAGGCCGCCGCCCAAGGCAGCGGCCCCCAGTCGCTTGTGTGGTGATGCTAAAGCTTATTCGCCCAGCACGCGGTTGATGCCTTCCATCAGGATTTCGGTCGCGCCGGCGACGTCCACGACGCCGTAGCTTAAGCTGTTCATGGCCTCGGCGTACACGCCGGTTTCCTCGGCCTTGAGCTCGTTGGACTCAAACTTGGGGTCCAGGTTGTAGTTGACCCAGGACAGCACCTTGGCGTTGGCTTCGGACACGATGGGGTCCAGCAGGTTATTGCCGGAGGCATAGTCAAAGGCCTTCTTGGACAGCGGGATGCCGCGCTGGGATTCCAGAATCTCGATGCCTTCTTCGTCATTGAGCAGGAAGTTGATCAGCTTGGCGGCCGCCACCTTGTCAGCGGCGGTTTCGGAGATGGCGAAGGCCATGGACACCTTGGCAAAACCGCCCTGGAATTCGCCAAAGTCACGGAAGTAGTCGCCGACGACAAAGGTCTGGCCTTCGTTGAGGGCCTTCTGGAACTTGCCAGCGGCGCTGTCCCACTCAAAGATGCCGGCATACTTGCCTTCCATCCAGTTGACGTTCTTGTCCAGGCTGTCAGCGCCGTCGCCGGTCAGCTTCTGCATGGTGGGGATGACATGATTGGCTTCCATCTCGGCGATGAATTCAAAGCCCTTCTGGATTTCTTCGGCGGTGTAGTTGAGCTTGTTGTCAACCACCCAGTCCTTGCCAAAAACGCTCTCCAGGTAGTACACCATCAGGATGGCGCGGTCATAGGTGCCCAGCACCAGGGGATAATAATCCTCGCCCAGCTTCTCCTGGAAGATGGGGCCGGCGGCCAGCAGCTCCGCGTAGGAGGTGGGCACGGCCAGGCCGGCTTTTTCATAGGTGCTCTGGTTCCAGTAGAGGATGCGCCCGGTCATGGACACGGGGATGCCCTGCAGTTTGCCGGCGACGGTGCAGGCGTCCAGGCCGGTCTTGCTAAACTGGCTCAGGTCAATGATGTCAGACAGGGTATTCAGGTCCACAAACTTGCTGCCGTCAGCGGAGAAAGCGGTGATCCAGTTCCAGTTGATCTGGTTGACATCGGGGGCGGAGTTGGACGCGAAGCGCTGGCCCATTTTGTCTTCCCAGCCGGACCACGCGGAGTATTCCGGCACCACGGTGATGTCGGGGTTCTTGGCCATGAAGGCTTCAACAGCCTTCTGGGTTGCCTCGTGGCGGGCGTCGCCGCCCCACCAGGAGAAGGTGACGGTGCTTTGCGCCAGGGCCGCGCCAACAGATAGCAGCATCACAAGCGCCAGGACGATTGCCAGGGTCTTTTTCATGATGTTCCTCCTTGTTTTTTCTTGGAAAGCAAGCAAACCGCGTGCTTTCCAACATGGGTTATTGGTCCCCGCAGGGAAAACGTTTTTGTCCAATTGCTACTTTATCAAAGCCCGGGCCGGCTGTCAATCCGAATTTTATATATTACAAAAAGCTGTTTAATTGAACAAAATCCCGCTGTTCACTTGGTAGCATCTGTTTCATTTTTCGCCAAATCACGCTTTGTCAGTTTCACAAGGAAAGCAAAAGCGTCAAGATTTGCGCTTTGTGCAGACTGTCCGCCTTTTTACCGTTTTGCTTGTCAAGTTCGCGCGTGCATGGTAAGATGTCTCTTGTTGCAAGCATAAGCGTGACACGCAATCTTATATGGGGGGAACAACAATGGCTGATTATTTGACAAAAGACATCCGGAATATCGCCTTGATGGGGCATGGCAGCGAGGGCAAGACGACCTTGGCGGAGTCGATGCTCTTTGCTGCTGGCAACATTGACCGCCAGGGCCGTGTGGAAGACGGCACCACCACCACGGACTTTGACCCGGAAGAGACCAAGCGCGGCATTTCCATCTCCGGCGCCATGGCGCCGGTTGAGTGGAAGAAGACCAAGATCAACCTGATTGACCTGCCCGGTTATTTTGACTTTGTGGGCGAGTCCTTTGGCCCGCTGTCCGTTGTGCGCACGGTGGCCATCGTCGTGTCCTCCGTGGGCGGCATCAGCGTAGGCGCTGAAAAAGCATGGGACGCCGCCTCCAAGGCGGGCGCAGGGCGCATGATCATCGTCAACCAGATGGACCGTGAGAACGCCGATTTTGACAAGGTGCTCCACGAGCTGCGCGACATGTACGGCACCAGCGTTGTGCCGCTGCTGGTGCCCATTGGCGCCGCCTCTTCCTTTAAGGGCGTTGTCAACCTGCTTGAAAACAAGGCTTTTGAAGGCGCCGGCAAGAACCTCAATGAGGTGCCCGTGCCCAAAGACCTCGAAGACGCGGTCGCTTCCTATATTGAAGAGATCACCGAAGCCGCCGCCGAAGCGGACGACAGCCTGCTGGAAAAATTCTTTGAAGAAGGCGAGCTCAGCCACGAGGAAATCCTGGTGGGCTTCCGCAAGGGCTTGCAGGCCGGCAAAATCGTGCCCGTGGTGGCGGTGTCCGCCCTCAACGGCATCGGCGTCGCCAAGCTCATGGACATGATGGTGGACTACCTCAACTCCCCCGAAAACACCGAGATGGAAGGCGTCAACCCCAAGAATGACGAGCCCGTCATCCGCAAGTGCGACAACGCCGAGCCCTTCTCCGCCTTCGTGTTCAAGACCGTGGCCGACCCCTTCGTGGGCAAGCTGTCCCTGGTGAAGGTCACCTCCGGCACCCTGACCCCGGGCACCGCCCTGTACAACGCCAACCAGGAGAAGGCCGAGAAATCCGGCGGCCTGTTCATGATGCGCGGCAAGAAACAGACCAACATGACCGTGCTCAACGCCGGCGACATCGGGGCGCTGAGCAAGCTCAACTTCACCGCCACCGGGGACACCCTGTGCGACCCCAACAACCCCGTGCGCTTCCCCGGCCTTTCCTTCCCCGAACCCAGCTTCACCAAGGCGGTCTTTGCCGCCAAGCAGGGTGAGGAAGACAAGGTCTTCACCGGCCTGGCCCGCCTGCAGGAGGAAGACCCCTCCATCAGGACCAGCAAGAACGCCGAGACCACCGAGACCTTGCTCTCCGGCCAGGGCGAACTGCACCTGGACGTGGTGCGCTCCAAGCTGGCCAGCAAGTTCGGCGCCACCGCCCAGTTGGAAGACCCCAAGATCCCCTACCGTGAGACCATCCGCAAGACCGTCTCCGCCCAGGGGCGCCACAAGAAACAGTCCGGCGGCCATGGCCAGTTCGGCGACGTGTGGATTGAGTTTTCTCCCATCGGCGACACCAATGTGGACTTTGAGTTCGTCGACGCTGTCGTTGGCGGCGTGGTGCCGCGCAACTTCATCCCCTCGGTTGAAAAGGGCTTGAGGGAGAACATCGTCAAGGGCGTGCTGGCGGGCTACCCCATGGTGGGCCTGCGCGCCAAGCTGTATGACGGCTCCTACCACGCTGTGGACTCCTCTGAAATGGCGTTCAAGAC
Organism: Clostridiales bacterium; assembly: GCA_012521895.1. Classification (GTDB taxonomy): domain Bacteria; phylum Bacillota; class Clostridia; order Christensenellales; family Aristaeellaceae; genus UBA6115. The sequence continues at coordinate 13,071 of JAAYLK010000089.1, read as the reverse complement.
CGCGGCCCGCATCGCCTACAAGAAGGGCTGCATGGACGCCGGCCCCGTGCTGCTGGAACCCATCATGCACGTGGAAGTGCTGGTGCCCGATGAGTACATGGGCGACATCATGGGCGACGTCAACAAGCGCCGCGGCCGCATCATGGGTATGAACCAGGTGGACGGCATGCAGCAGGTTGTGGCGGAAATCCCGCAGTCTGAAATGTTCAAGTACGCCACCGACCTGCGCTCCATGACCCAGGCGCGCGGCTCCTTCACCATGACCTTTGAGCGCTACGAGGAAGTGCCGGGCGATGTCGCCAAGAAGATCGTCGAATCCGCCAAGAAGGACGAGGACGACGAGGATTAATTCCTTCAACGCGTCAGCGCCGTAAACGCTTTTCAATCAAGACTAAGAGCCCCCGTTTTGAAGCCTTTCACAACGGGGGCTTCTCCTTGTGTACAATCCGCTTTCGCTTCCAATGTTGACAAGATTTCCATGGGATGGTTTAATGTTACCTGCCATCAAGTTTAGGCTGGCTAAACTTTTGGCGCAGGAGGAAGCATGGATATCGGAGCAACCTTGCGCAGGCTGCGGCTGTCGCGCAACCTGACCCAGGAGGACCTGGCCGACCGCTGCGAATTGAGTAAGGGGTTTATTTCCCAGGTGGAAAACAACCTGACCTCGCCCTCCATCGCCACCCTGCGGGACATGATTGAGTGCCTGGGCACGACGCTGAAACAGTTCTTCAGCGAGAGCGCGCAGGAGAAGATCGTCTTTCGCAATGAGGACATGTTTGAAAAAGAGGACGAGGAGCTGCTCAAGGGCAGCATCGTCTGGCTGGTGCCCAGCGCCCAGAAAAACCAGATGGAGCCCATGCTGGTCACCCTGGGGCCGGGTGGCCGCACGGCGGAGTTCCCCGCCCATGACGGCGAGGAGTTTGGCTACGTCCTCTCCGGCCGTGTTGTCCTGGTGACGGGCTCCATCCGCCACATGGTCAACAAGGGGGAGTCCTTCTGCCTCCACCCGGATGGCCCCCACCACATCGAAAACCCCGGCAAGCGAGAAGCCCGGTTCCTCTGGGCCTCCACGCCGCCTTCATTCTAATTCACCACCCGGAGGACTGTATGCAGGAAAGACCAAGGCTGATCACGCTGGAAAACGTGTCCAAGGAGTATGACGGCGTCACTGTGCTGTCTGACATCAACCTCTATATCCGCAAAAATGAGTTTGTGACCCTGCTGGGCCCCTCCGGCTGCGGCAAGACCACCACCCTGCGCATCATCGGCGGCTTTGAAAAAGCCACCACCGGCCGGGTCATGTTTGATGGCCAGGACATCACCGACCTGCCGCCCTATAAGCGCAAGGTCAACACGGTTTTTCAGAAATACGCCTTGTTTCCCCACCTGAACGTGTTTGAAAACATCGCCTTTGGCTTGAACGTCGCCAAGCGCCCCAAGGACGAGATCCGTGAACGGGTGGAAAAGATGTTGGCCCTTGTGAACCTGCGCCAGTACGGCAAGCGCAGCGTGGAAAGCCTGTCCGGCGGCCAGCAGCAGCGCATCGCCATCGCCCGCGCCCTCATCAATGAGCCCGAAGTCCTGCTGCTGGACGAGCCCCTGGGCGCCCTGGACTTGAAGCTGCGCCAGGAGATGCAGTTGGAGCTCAAGCGCATGCAGCAGATGCTGGGCATCACCTTCATCTTTGTCACCCACGACCAGGAGGAAGCCCTGACGATGTCGGACATCATCGTGGTGATGAAGGACGGCAACATCCAGCAGATCGGCACCCCCAAGGACGTGTATGACGAACCCAAGAGCGCCTTTGTGGCCAATTTCATCGGGCAAAGCAACATCGTGCGCGGCACCATGGTGCAAGACGAGCTGGTCAACTTCTGCGGCGCGGACTTCCCCTGCGTGGACAAGGGCTTTGGCAAGGACACGCCGGTGGACGTCCTCATCCGCCCGGAGGATTTGCAGATTGTACCGCCTGAGCAGGGCCGCCTCACCGGCATCGTGCGCAGCGTGCTGTTCAAGGGCGTGCATTATGAGATGATCATTGACTCCGGCGCGATGCGCTTCAAGGTGCACTCCACCGTCATGCAGCCGGAAGGCTCCACGGTGGGGCTGGATGTCATTCCCTTCAACATCCACATCATGAAGCCCATGCCGCTTGAGATTGAGGCTGAGGATAAGGACGCGGAGGAAGCAACCGCATGAACAGGATGGCCTTCCCTGCCTGGGCGACCTGGCTGATGCTGCTGGGCCTGGCCGGCTTTGTGGCGATGATTGTCTACAGCGTCCGGCGCAACCGCGGCGTCAAACGCACCCTCTTCGCTTTTCCCTACGGCTTGTGGATTGTGGTGTTCACGCTGATTCCGCTGCTGCTGATTGGCTTTTACGCCTTCACCGACAAAAGCGGCGCCTTTACCCTGGAAAACTTCAAGACCTTCTGGGACAGCAACTATGAGATGAGCAAGCAGCTGGTTCAGATGGGCGTCAACCCCGCGGACATGGGCATCGCCCGTGGCGTGGTCAACGTGGACACCCTGGTCTACTCGCTCTGGATGGCCTTCCTGTGCACGGTGATCTGCCTGGTGCTGGGCTACCCGGCGGCGCTGTTCATGGCAGACCGGCACTTCAAGCTGGGCTCCACCCTGGTCATTTTGTTCATCATCCCCATGTGGATGAACTTCCTTCTGCGCACCATCGCCTGGATGAGCCTGCTGGAGGACAACGGCCTCATCAACACCATCATCCAGGCCCTGGGCCTGCCCCGGATGCAATTGATGTACAACTCCCAGGCGGTGCTGCTGGGCATGGTATACAACTACCTGCCCTTCATGGTCTTTCCCATTTACAATTCCCTGTCCAAGCAGGACGCCAAGCTGTCCGAGGCCGCCATGGACCTGGGCGCCAACGAGCGGCTCACTTTTTGGCGGGTGACAGCGCCCCTTTCCCTGCCCGGGGTGATCTCGGGCATCACCATGGTGTTCATGCCCTCTGTCACCACCTTCTTCATTCCCCGCGTGCTGGGTGGGGGCAACACCGAGATGTTCGGCGACCTCATTGAGCGCACCTTCCTCTCGGCGGACAACTGGAACGTCGGCAGCGCCTTGAGCCTGATCATGATGGTGCTGATCCTGATGTCACTGACCTTGCTGCGCAAGTTTGACCCGGAGGGAGAGGGGGCCAGCACCATATGAGCAAGCTGTTCAAACGCGGTTACCTCGCCTTGATTTTGCTGTTTTTGTATGTGCCCATCATCGTGCTGATTGTGCAGTCCTTCAACGCCGGCATCAGCCGCGCCAAGTGGGAAGGCTTTTCGCTCAAGTGGTACATCGACCTGTTCAACTCCCCGGCCATCATGAACGCGCTGTACATCACCGTCACCATCGCCCTGCTGGCGGCAGCCATCGCGACGGTGCTGGGCACCATGGCGGCCATTGGCATCCACGCCATGCAAAAGCGCTCCCAGGGGCTGATGATGACGCTGACCAACATCCCCATGACCATGCCCGACATCGTCACCGGCATCTCCCTGATGCTGCTGTTCATCTTCAGTAGGGTCTCCCGCGGGTACATCACCATGCTGCTGGCGCACGTCACCTTCAACATCCCCTATGTGATTTTATCGGTGATGCCGCGCTTAAAGCAGATGAACAAGTTCAGCTATGAGGCCGCGCTGGACCTGGGCGCCACCCCGGGCTACGCCCTGCGCAAAGTGGTGCTGCCCTTTGTGATGCCCGGCGTCATCACCGGCGCGCTGCTAAGTTTCACCTTGTCGCTGGATGACTTCACCATTTCCTACTTTACGACCAGCCCGCTGATCCAAAACCTGTCCACGCTGATTTATTCCGAAGCCCGAAAGGGTATAAAACCTACGATGAACGCGCTGAGCGCGCTGATGTTTGTCGCCCTGCTGGTGTTGCTGCTGCTGGTCAACCACCGCGCCAACCTCAGCCAGGAAAAGAAATAAAGGAGGCCATTTCGTGAAAAAACTTGTACTTTTAGCCCTGGTGGTGCTGCTGTCCCTGTCCATGACCGGCGCTTTCGCGCAGGGCACGGTCAATGTGTATAACTGGTATGACTACATCGCCGATGAGGCCATCGCGCTGTTTGAGGAAGAGACCGGCATCAAGGTCAACTACATGAACTTCACCCTCAATGAGGACATGCTGGTGCAGGTGCGCAACAGCACAGGCAACATCGACGTCGTCTTCCCCTCCGACTACGCCATCGAGCGCATGATCGCCGAAGGCCTGCTGCAGGAGATTGATTTTGCGCAGGTGCCCAATTCTGTCAACACCCTGGAATGGCTGCAAAACCCCGACTACGACCCGGAGCACAAGTTCTCCATCCCCTACATGTGGGGCACGGTGGGCATCCTCTATGACACCACCAAGGTGACCGAGCCCGTGGATTCCTGGGGCGTGCTGTTTGATGAGAAATACCAGAAAGATGTCTTCATGATGGACTCTCCCCGCGACGCCCTGGGCGTGGCGCTGAAGTACCTGGGCTATTCCGTCAATTCTAAAAACCCCCTGGAAATCCAGGCGGCCGCCAACCTGCTGATTGAGCAAAAGCAAAAGGGCATCGTCAAGGCTTATCAGGTGGACGAGACCAAGGACAAGATGATCAATGGCGAGGCCGCCCTTGCGCTGGTCTGGTCCGGCGACGCCCAGTACGCCATCAACGAAAATGAAGACCTGGCCTATGTGGTGCCCAAGGAGGGCAGCAATGTCTGGGTGGACGGCATGGTCATCCCGGCCAACGCCGCCAACTACGAAAACGCGCTGAAGTTCATCGACTTCCTCTGCCGGCCCGATGTCGCGCAGATGAACGCCGAGTACATCGAGTATTCCAGCCCCAACAAGGCCGCCATTGAATTGATGGGCGAGGAATACACCAGCAACCCCAACCTCAACCCCTCCCAGGAGACCATTGACAACTGCGAGTTCTTCCACGACAACAACGACATCAAACTGCTTTATGATACCTACTGGGGCATGGTAAAGAACGCGAAGTAAGATGAATACACGCCGATTGAAACGCTCTGTCGGCATCCTGTTGGCACTGCTTCTGCTCTGGCCGGGTTTCCCCGGCCGGGCAGGGGCTTTGTCACTTCAGGACAGCGGCAATGAGGTGCTTAAACTCAAGCACCGCCTGTTTGACCTGGGCTATCTTTCCACCATCAAGAAAGCCACCAGGGACTACACCAAGTCAACCGCGGAAGCGGTGACTTGGTTTCAGGAACTGAACAACCTGCCCGGCACCGGGGAGGCCGACCAGGCCACCCTGGACGCGCTGTACGCCAAGGAAGCCATCAAAGCGCCGCTTCCGGAGGACAGGCCTTTTTGCGACACCGCGCCTGACAGCGTGATGAACCTGCCCCCGCACATGCTGCCAACGGATGACAGGGGTTTTCTGCTGCCCGGGCAGGCGCCCTATGTGTTCAAGGACAGGGCCCAGGGCCTGTGGCAGTACGTGTCCGACACCATGAAGGTGGAAATCAGCCGCTTCACGCAGGCAACGGGCTCGCTGGAGTGGTTTGAGGTCTTCATCGCCTACCGTGACGGCGGCATGCCGCGGAGCATCGAATCGGCCAAAGAAGGCCACAGGCTGCAGCAGACCCTGGACATGCTGATGGGCCATGAGGACATCGTTGTGGCTATCACCGATGACTACTATGTCTACCGCGTCCACGCCAAAGAAAAGGTGGGCGTGGTGGTGCGCGACGGGGTTGTGATGGCTGATGACACCGTCAGCCCAAGCCATGGCCGCTTCCCCTCTTTGGAGGTGCTTGCGCTGTTTTCCGATGGCAGGCTTCAAACCTTTGATTCCAATGCCCATACCGGTTTAGAATGCATCGCCCAGGGGGTGACGGATACCTGGGCCTTTGGCCCCACCCTGGTGAGCGACGGCGAGGTGCCCCGGTATTTTTACTCCAAGGACTACCACTCCTACCGCGAGCCGCGCTGCGCCTTGGGCATGGTGGCTCCCGGCACCTACTGCGCCCTGGTGGTCACCGGGCGCAAGGATGAAAGCCATGGAGCCACCTTTGGCTGGATGGCGGAGAAGATGCGCGAGATGGGCGCCATGGAAGCCCTGAACCTGGACGGCGGCGGCACGGCCGCGCTGGTGTTCCAAGGTGAAATCCTCAACCACTCGGTCAAGAACCAGACCAGCCGCGCGGAATCGGGGATGATCGGCTTTGCTGATTAAAGGTGTGTAATACTGATTCCAATCCTTCATGCATCGTCGCGTTGGATCTTTCCCTCAATTCGCAATGGTTGTTTTCTCTCCCTCGCGGGGGCTCGGTCGGAAAACGCCCTTGCTCATTGGGCTGATGGCTCGCTGAATCCCGCTTTGGCGGGTGCTCGCCTCTGCCCCTTCGGATTCCTTCCTTGTACAAAGCCAAAATCTCTCACCACTTTGGATGCATTAATGATTTACATCAGTAAAAATCACAGGCCGGGCTTGGAAACAGCCCGGCCTTTTTGTTGCAAGCATTTGATTTGTTGTGGTTTGCTTCACCTTGACAGGGCGCTTCTAAAACAATCATACTGTCCCTATCCCATCAAGGAGTGACGCGCGAACACCCATGAACAAACATCAAAATGACCTGACCCAGGGCGGCATTTTCCGCAAGATGCTGTTGGTGGCCCTGCCCATCATGGGGACCTCCCTGCTACAGATGACCTACAACCTCACGGACATCTTCTGGCTGGGCCGGATGACGGATTCCGTCACCGCGGTGGCGGCCTCGGGCCTGGCGGGCATGTTCATGTGGCTGGGCATGGCGCTGCTGATTTTTGGCCGGGTAGGCGCTGAAATCGGCGTCTCACAAAACCTGGGCGCCGGAAACCCGGAGGAGGCACGGCTCTTTGGCCAGCAGTCCGCCAGGGTTGGCCTGGTGCTGGGCTGCTTGTACGGGCTCATTTTGCTGCTGTTCGCGCGGCCCATGGTGGCCTTGCTGCAGGTGCGGGAGCAGGAGGTGCTGGACGCCGCCAGCGCTTATTTGCGCATCGTGGCCGTCGGCATCCCCTTCAGCTTCACTTCCGCCGCCATCTCCGGCGGCTTCAACGGCGCGGGCCGCTCCAGCCTCAGTTTCATGGCCAACGCCATCGGCCTGGTCATCAACATGATTTTGGACCCATTGATGATTTTGAACTGGGGCTGGGGGGTGGAAGGCGCGGCGCTGGCCACCCTGATTGCCCAGAGCATCGTGTTCATCGTGCTGCTGCTGGCGGCCAAGCGCCACAGCCACAGCCCCTTCCCGAATTTTCGCCTGCTGGGCGCCTTCAACAAGGAAAAGCTGGCCACCATCTTCAAATGGAGCTTCCCGGTCTCCATCGAAAGCGGCGCCTTCACGGCCTTGGCCATGGTGGTCACCGGCATGGTGTCCTCCAGTTTTGGCGCCAGTGCCGTCGCGGTGCAGCGGGTGGGCAGCCAGGTGGAGTCGGTCTCCTGGCTGATTGGCGGCGGCTTCTCCTCCGCCGTGGCCGCCTTCATCGGGCAGAACTACGGCGCGCGCAAGTGGGCGCGCATCCGCCGCGGCTTCAAGGTGGCCATGACGGCCATGCTGGGCTGGGAGTTTCTGATGACCCTGCTGCTGGCCTTTGGCGGCGGCTTCCTCTTCTCCCTCTTCATCGACCATCCGCCTGAAATGGTGCGCATGGGAAAGGAATACTTGTTCATCCTGGCGGGCTGCCAGCTCTTCATGGCCTTTGAGGGCACCTGCGCGGGCACCTTCCGCGGCATCGGCCAGACCCTGCCGCCCAGCGTATCCAGCATCACCTCAAACCTTTTGCGCCCTTTCTTGTGCTGGGCGCTGGCGCAACGGATGGGCCTCAACGGTTTCTGGCTGGGCATCACCCTGTCCGCCGCCCTGCGCGGCACCATGATGCTGGTGTGGTTCCTGATCTACCAGCGCAGGCTGCCCCGTGAAAACGAGGAGAAGCCCGTCCTGGAAGCTCATCCTGATGCCAATCCTTGATGCTTCTTTGCGCTGGATCTTATAACTTTCTACATCGGCAGAAACCCTCAATGTAGCTCAGGCTACACCCTCGGCTTTCTTCCTTGTAGAAAGCCAAAATCTCTCAGCACTTTGGATGCTTTAACGATTTATATCAGTATCAGACCGCATTAAACTGAACCAAAAAAGGAGGATGGCGCCAGGCCATCCTCCAAATTTTTTTGCGGTGCGTGCGCTTATTGCAGCTTGAACTCCGCCCAGATTTCCTGGTACTTGCTCTCGTACTCGCCCACGTCCATGATGAACTCGGTCTCGCCCAGGATTTCCTTGGGGATTTTGATGGCCGGGTTCTCCCTGAGGTACTCGGGGATGAACTCATAAGCGGTGGCCACGGGGGAGAGGTAGTACTGCCAGGCGACGGTGTTGCCGGCCACTTCGCTGTCCAGCAGGAAGTTCAGCAGGGCATGCGCGTTCTTTGGATGCGGCGCGTTGGCGGGAATCACCAGGGAGTCAATGCCAAAGCCCATGCCTTCCTTGGGGTAGACCACCTTCAAGTCGGGGTTGCCGTCCATTGCCAGCAGCACAAAGGGGGTGAACATGTAGCCCACGGCCACTTCGCCGGAAATCATGTCATTGTGCGGGGTGTCATAGTTGAAGGCGCGCACATTGGGGCGCAGCTGCATCAGCTTTTCCCGGGCCTGCGCCAGCTCCTCATCGTTGGTGGTGTTGAAGGAATAGCCCAGGGTGTTCAACGTAATGCCGATGATGTTGCGCGCGTCGTCAATCAGCACGATGTTGTCCTTCAACGCGGGGTTCCACAGGTCCTCATAACCGGTGATCTCCAGGTCGGTCAGGGCAGGGTTCACCACGATCAGCGGGGTGCCCGCGGTGTAGGGCACGGTGTACTCGTTGTTCTCGTCATAATACTGGCCCAGGAACTCATGGTCCAGGTTCTGGTAGTTGGGCAGCAGCTCCTTGTCAAGCTTTTGCAGTTTCTCGTCCTTGCGCAGCATGTTGATGGCGTAGTCGCTGGCCAGGATGACGTCGTACTCGTTGCCGGAAGAGGCCATCTTCAGCAGCATTTCCTCGTTGCTGGCAAAGGTGGTGTAGTTGATTTTGATGCCGGTCTGCTCGGTGAACTTGGCCACCGTGCCATCATCAATGTAGGTGGCCCAGGTGAAGAGGTTGAGCACCTTTTCTTCCTCGGCCTGCGCCAGGGTCAGGCCCAGGCTGAACAGCATCATCAGGGCTAGCAGCAGGGACAGCAATTTCTTCATCGCTTCTTACCTTTCTTCTTGGGGTTCATCATTGAGGACGCTTTTGGCGTCCAGGATGTCAAAGCCGGCCGCCCGCACCATGCGGTTCATCACCGCCAGGCCCAGGCCGTCCCGGGGCAGGGTCTGGGCGAAAAGGGCCTCAACGCCTTCCTCGTCCGCCCGCCTTAGCAGGTAAAACAGGCGGTGCGCGGCGGCGTGGGCGTCCTTGCCCAGGGGCTGCAGGCTGACCGCATCGCCTTCCCGCATCAGGCCGTCCAGCGCCAGTACCCAGGTGTTTTCCCGGCCTGCGGCCAGCTTGAGCAGTGCCTTGCGTTGGTCCTCGGGGCTGCCGTCCACCAGGGTCAGGTGGGCGTGGGGGGCATAGTGCTGGTGGCGCATCCCGGGGGAAGGGGCAACCTCATAATCCTTCAGCTGCCGCATCACCGAGTCCGCGATGCGGCACTCACCCACCACCATGGCGATCATTTCCGGCGTCACAGCGCCGGGGCGCAGGATGAGGGGCAGGTCCCCGGTCGCGTCCACCACGGTGGATTCCAGGCCCACCTCGCTGGCGCCGCCGTCCAGGATCAGGGGGATGCGGCCATCCAGGTCAGACAGCACATGCCTGGCCGTGGTGGGGCTGGGGCTGCCGGAGCGGTTGGCGCTGGGGGCCGCCAGGGGAAACCCACAGGCGGCAATCAGGGCGCGGGCAGCGGGGTGGCTGGGCGCGCGCAGGGCCAGGGAGTCAAGGCCGGCGCTGACTGCGGCGGGCACCCCGCTTTTACGGGGCACAATCAGGGTGAGAGGCCCGGGCCAGAAGGCTTCCGCCAGGGTCTGCGCCAAGGCGTTCCATTCCCCATAACGCGCCGCTTCCTGGGCGTTTAGCACATGGGCAATCAGGGGGTTGTCCGCCGGGCGGCCTTTGGCGTTGAAAATGGCGGCGATGGCAGCGGGGTTCAAGGCATTCCCGCCCAGGCCATACACCGTTTCAGTTGGAAAGGCAACCAGGCCGCCATCCGTCAGCACCCGCGCTGCTTTGATTATACCCTCATGGTCCGCGGGTAGGCATTCGGTATGGAGCCATCGGCCTTGTGTTTTCTCTGTGTCCGGCATTGGATTTTCCTCAAAGATAGTTTCATATACTAAGCGAAATCGGAAACGCACAGATGAGATGAGGATTTTTGATGGCTCCGCTAAGCCAAAGGAACGAGGCGTAGCCTCGTCGGGATTCACTCCACTTCGTTCACCACTGGGGCAAGCCCACTGGTTCACTACATTCCGGAATCCATCCTTTCGCACAAAAGCCCGCTTTTGTGCGTTAAGGAACCGTACCGGAGTGTTAAGCCCGGGAGGGCAGCGCCCGAACCGGGATGAGAGCGAAGGTCACGGTGACGCGGCAACGCAGAGGCGTAAAAAGACCATCACATCAAAGCGTTAACGATTGAGGTTAGTATTATATACAAAGAAACGATGGGCTATGCCATCGCAGGGTGGGGGATAGCCCAAAGTGCCGCTGTCAGCCATTTTTTCACCCGCTATGTACAGCAGGTCGGTACCCTGTAACCTCAATCAGCCTTCCCCGTCGCTCTCGCGGAGGCCTGGCATCATGCCATCAACCCGGGCACCAGAAAGTAAGATGTGGGTAAAAACAGCCAACTGGCGCACACTTCAGGGGGTATCCCTATGACTGCATTTTACTGATTTCAAGGTTTCCTGTCAAGCAAGCGCGACATTGATTGAAGAGCGTGGAAATAAAAACCCGGCAGGTTCTCACCTGCCGGGAGTATGGCGTTCTTTCTAATTGTATTGCAGCTTCATGATGAAAGGATTGCCCCAGATGTAGTAGCTGACCTGGATGTCCCGCACGGCGTGCAGGTCCTTGCGGGTGAGCAGGTAGCACTTGAGCTGGATCTGCCGCCCGGCTGGCACGTCGATGGAGGCGTTCACATCCCTGTCCTGCGCTTCCTGCTGGGAGTAGCACAGCACATCTCCGCGCAGGGGCACCACCACCGCTTCCAGCATCTGCGCTTTGACAAAACCGCGGTTGGACACCGTGATGGTGTACTCAAGGATGGTGTAGTCATCCGCGCTGCCTGCCAGGGTGTCGGTATAGGTCACCCCGCGCACCGCGCCGTTTGCCAATTGGTCGCGCAGCCTGGGAAAGCGCAGGGCAAATTCTTCAGCGGACAGCGCGCGCGCTGTCCCGGCTTTCAAATCCAGCCGGGCGTTGGCAAAGCCCCACAGGGTGATGCCGCCCATCACCAGGGCCAGCACCAGCAAAAAGGCGGCGGCTCTCTTCATCAGCGGCCCTGTAGCAGGATCTCGTTCATCTTCTGGATCATCTCGCTGTCTTTGAGGCGGAACTGAATCTCCACCCGGCGGCTGGCGTCCATGTTTTCGCTTCCATCGGGGTAAAACACCCGGTCGGAATAGCTGCGCCCCTTGGCCGTCAGGATGGCCTGCAGCTTGCTGCGCTGGGCGGGGGTCAAATTGGGCAGCTCCAGCATGTAGGTGGCCACGCCCAGGGCGCGGTCCTGGCTCAGCTGCAGGTTGAACAGGTAGCTGCCCTTGGAGTCGGTATGCCCTTCAATGACGATTTCCGCCACATAGTTGTCATACTCCGGCCGCATCAGCACGCTTAAGTACACCGGAATCAGCTGCGCCAGCTGCATTTGCCCGGCGGGCAGCAGGATGTCCCCGCCGCTTTGAAACAGCAGGCTTGAGTCCAGCATGATGTCGCCGGTGTCCTCGTTGACTTTGACGTTCAGGTTGCTCTGTGCAAAGGCCTGGCTCAAATCCGCGATGATTTGCGTGCGCACGCCCAGCAGGTCGTCAATCTGGCGCTGCTGCGCGTTCATGGCCAGCTGCATTTCGTTTAAAGAGGTCTCCTGCGCCAACAATTGCAGCTGCAGGACCGCCTGCTCGTCCTTCTGGGTTTTCAGCGCCGTCTGCGCGGCCTTCAGCTCATCCTCCTGCTGCTGCAGCTGGATTTGGATGGAGGCCACTTCCTCCTCCTTGCCCATCAGCTCCGCCTGGGCGGTCTTCAGGTCCTCTTCCTTTTGCACCAGGGAAAGCTGGGTGCGGTCCAGCTCAACGCGCTGGGTCTCCAGCTCCCGAGTTTTCACATCCAGCACCGAAAAATACTGGTAGATGCTCACCATCAGCGCCAGGATGAACACCAGCAGCAGGCTTGAGAGCATGTCCGAAAAGGAAATCCAGTGGCTGCCGCCATCGCCCTTTGTAATCTGCCTTCTGCCCCTTGTGATCGCGCGCATCAGGCGCCCTCCGCCATCTGCTCCGCCGCGCGGGTGGCACGGCCCAGGGCCTGGGTCATGTCGTTTAAGGCGGTCTGCACGCGGGTGAACTGCTTCAGGTCGATTTCAGCCCCGCCCTTGTGTTCCAGCGCCTTGCTGATGTCGGTTGTCATCTTTCGGGTCATCTCGCCCATGTTCTCTTCAAACAGCGCCATGGTCTTGGCCAGGCCCTGGGTGATGTTCTGCACAAAATCACTGTAGCTGTCCTGCAGCAGCTTGCCCGAGCGGCTCATCTCGTTGGCCACCTCGTGCGTCCTGTCGCTGGCCGCCTCCGCCTGTTTCTCTACCGCTTCCAATACACGGCCGGACCAGGAGGCATACTGGTCCATCATGCGGCTCAGCTCCGCCTGGGCATCCACCAGCGCGCTGTAGCGCTCGTTTTGCAAGGTGACATCCTGGTGCATGCCAGACAGTAGCTTGGCGGTCTGCTCCGCCATGTGCGCGCCGGCTGACTGGGCCTGGGAGAGCTCTTCAATGTAGCCGTCAAAGCGGTCAATCACCGCCTGGGTGACCAGGCCGGTCTTCTGGATGCTCTCCATGATGG
>JAAYLK010000019.1 GCA_012521895.1 Clostridiales bacterium | reverse complement strand
CTTTTGTCTCCCTGCTGTGTCAGTCAACCTCGACGTAGCTTAGGCTACGCCATCGGTTTCCTTCCTTGCAGGAAAACAAAATCCCTCGCCGCTTTGGATGCAATAAAGCTTTACATCAGTATAAAATAAACAAATTTTTTATCCATCCACCCTGCGTGGGTGGTTTTTCTATGTATCATCGCGGAATCCTTTGTAAAATGTACTAAACCATGTATAATCAGCACAGAACGAATACAATGAAGGAGGTTCCGCATGGAAGTCAGCACGCTGTTGATCAAGGAATTGCCGCCATATCCCAATGCCCGGCTGCCGGTCCTGGTCTATGCCCAAGCGGAACCAGACAAACCGGATTTCGCGTCCCTATTTCGCCGCAACGGCTTTGAAGGCATCTGGACCAACGGTATCTACTCTTTCCACCACTTCCATGCCACAGCCCATGAGGCCCTGGGCTGCATCAGCGGCTGGGCGCAGATTCTTCTGGGCGGGCCGGAGGGCACTTTGATCAATGTGCGAAAAGGCGACGCCCTCCTCCTGCCCGCGGGCGTCGCGCACAAAGTGGTCAAGGCCTCGGACGATTTCCGCATCGTCGGCGCTTACCCGCCCGGCCAGTCCCCGGATTTGCAGCGCGGGGAGGGCGACATCACACGCATCAAACAAAGCATCAGCAAGCTGCCGCTGCCGCGCACCGACCCGGTCACAGGCACGCAAGGCGCGGTGCACACTCATTGGCACAACTAGCAAGGGAAAGAAGGAGGACGCCATGCGTTTTACCAACGGCTACTGGATGACCCGCCCGGAATTTGACATGAGCTACGCCACCCAGGTCTACCAGGTCAAAAACGATGACAGGACCCTGGAAGTGCTGGCGGCCACCCGCGCGGTCAACGGCAACAAGGGCATCACGCTGAACATGCCCACCTTGACGGTGCGCCTGTCTTCGCCCATGGAAGGCGTCATCTGCGTGGACATCACGCATTTCAAGGGCGCCAGGATGCCCGGGCCGCGCTTTGACATCAACCGCGCCAGCCTTGCAGCGGACATCAAAGATCAGCCCGATGCCTGGGTGTTCACCAGCGGGGATTTGCAGGCCGTCGTCAAAAAAGAGGGCTGGCAGGTGGATTTCATCAGCCGCGGGGAATTGCTGACCTCAAGCCAGTACCATGGCATGGCCCATGCCTTCAACAAGGAAACGGGCAAGGCCTACATGGTGGATTCCCTGATGCTGGACGTGGGGGAGTGGGTCTACGGCCTGGGCGAGTATTTTACTCCCTACTTAAAAAACGGGCAGACAGTGGACATCTGGAACGCCGACGGCGGCACGGCCAGCGAGCAGGCCTACAAGACCGTGCCCTTTTACATGACCAACCGCGGCTACGGCGTGCTGGTGGATGACACCGCCGATGTCTCCTTTGAGGTGGCCAGCGAAAAGGTGGAGCGTGTGCAGTTCTCCGTCCCCGGTGAAAACCTGCGTTATTACATCATTGCAGGCCCCCGCCCCAAGCAGGTGATGGCGCGCTACACCGCGCTCACGGGCCGCCCGGCCCTGCCTCCGGCCTGGTCCTTTGGCTTGTGGCTGTCCACCAGCTTTACCACCGATTATGACGAGGGCACCGTCACCCATTTCATCGACGGGATGCTGGAGCGGGACATCCCCCTGTCGGTCTTCCATTTTGACTGCCACTGGATGCGCGGCCTGCACTGGACAGACTTTGTCTGGGACCCTGCCACCTTCCCCGACCCTGAAGGGATGCTGAAGCGCTATCACGACAAGGGCGTCAAAATCTGCGTGTGGATCAACCCCTACATCGCCCAGGCCGGGGACTTGTTTGACGAGGGCATGGAGAAGGGCTACTTCATCAAGAAAACCGATGGCGGCGTCTGGCAGTCCGACCTCTGGCAGGCCGGGATGGCCATCGTGGACTTCACCAACCCCGCCGCCTGTCAATGGTACGCCGGCCACCTGGAGAGGCTGCTGGCCATGGGGGTGGACACCTTCAAGACCGACTTTGGCGAGCGCATCCCCGTGAAGGATGTGGTCTACCACGATGGCAGCGATCCCCTGCGCATGCACAACTGGTATTCCTTTCTGTACAACCAGGTGGTGTTTGACACCATCAAAAAGGTCCGCGGGGAGGGCCAGGCCATTGTCTTTGCCCGCAGCGCCACCGCGGGCGGCCAGCGTTTCCCGGCGCACTGGGGCGGGGACTGCTCCGCCACCTATGTCTCCATGGCGGAGACCCTGCGCGGCGGCCTGTCCCTGGCGCACTGCGGCTTCGCCTTCTGGAGCCATGACATCTCCGGCTTTGAGCAGACGGCGCCCGCCCACATCTACAAGCGCTGGACGGCCTTTGGCATGCTGTCCAGCCACAGCCGCCTGCACGGCTCCTCCTCCTACCGGGTGCCCTGGCTGTTTGATGAGGAATCCGTCCAGGTGCTGCGCCACTTCACAAAACTCAAGTGCCGCCTGATGCCCTACCTCTTCCAGGGCGCGGTGGAAGCGCATGAGCAAGGCGTCCCGCTGCTGCGGCCCATGATGATGGAGTTCCCAGAGGACCTCACCGCCCAGATGCTGGACCGGCAGTACATGCTGGGGCAGAACCTGCTGGTGGCGCCGGTGTTCAAGGAATCCGGCGAGGTGGAATACTACCTGCCCAAGGGCGCATGGACCCGCTTCCATGACGGGCAGATGGTGCGAGGCGGCTCCTGGCACAAGGAGAAGCATGGCTTCATGAGCCTGCCGCTCATGGCGCGGCCTGGCAGCGTCATCCCCCTGGGCAGCGTGGACACCCGGCCGGATTATGATTACCTTGATCATGTGGGGCTGCATGTGTTCGCGCTGGAGGACGGCAGGGAAGCCTCCGTCACCATCCCCGCGCTGGACGGCAGCCCGGCCGCGGCCTTCACATTCAGGCGTGCCGGCGATACATTGAACATTGCCACAACATCAGAAAAACCCTACGAGGTCTTCCTGCACAACATGCCCGGTGTTACAATCAATCAATAAACAGTTGAAGGAGAATTGACATGGCTGGATACACTTTTTGGTTTTGCGTTGGCTCCCAGGATTTGTATGGGGAAGCCACCCTGCGCAATGTAGCAGAGCACGCCAGGATCATGGTGGAGGACATCAACGCCTCCTCTGACCTGCCCTACCCCCTGGTTTTAAAGCCCGTGCTGATTTCAGCCGCCCACATCCACCAGACCTTTGTGGAGGCCTCCCAGGACCCCAGCTGCGCCGGCGTCATCACCTGGATGCACACCTTCTCCCCGGCCAAATCCTGGATCGCGGGGCTCAAGGCCAACACCAAGCCCTTGATGCACCTGCACACCCAGTTCAATGAGGAAATCCCCTACGACGAAATCGACATGGATTTCATGAACGAAAACCAGTCCGCCCACGGCGGGCGGGAGTACGGCCACATGGTCACCCGCATGGGGCTGACCCGCAAAGTGGTGGCCGGGCACTGGAAAAACCCGGTAGTGCGGGAACGCGTCGCCTCCTGGATGCGCACGGCGGTGGGCATTGTGGAAAGCGGCAAGCTGCGCGTCCTGCGCGTGGCGGACAACATGCGCAACGTGGCCGTCACTGAAGGGGACAAGGTAGAGGCCCAGTTAAAATTTGGCTGGGAGGTGGACGCCTGGCCGGTCAACGACCTGGTGGACGCGGTGAACGCCGTGAACCAGGCCGACGTCAAGGCCCAGGTGGAAGCCTATTATGAGCAGTATGACATCATCCTGGATGGCCGGGACAAGGACGATTTCAAAAACCATGTCGCCGTCCAGGCGCAGATTGAGCTGGGCTTTGAGCGCTTCATGGTGGAAAAAAACTACCACGCCATCGTCACCCACTTTGATGATCTGGGGGGCTTAAAGCAGCTGCCCGGCCTGGCCATCCAGCGCCTGATGGAGAAGGGCTACGGCTTTGGCGCGGAGGGCGACTGGAAGACCGCGGGCATGGTGCGCTTGATGAAGCTGATGACCAGGGACGTCAAAAACGCCAAAGGCACTTCAATGCTGGAGGACTACACCTATAACCTCGTGCCCGGCAAGGAAGGCATCCTCCAGGCGCACATGCTGGAAATCTGCCCCAGCCTGGCCCAGGGCAAGCCGGCCATCCGCTGCCAGCCCCTGTCCATGGGTTCGCGCGAGGACCCGGCCCGGCTGGTGTTCACTTCAAAAACCGGCCCCGGCGTCGCGGTCTCCCTGGTGGACCTGGGCACCCGCTTCCGCCTGATCATCGCTGAGGTGGACTGCAAGCAGGTGGAAAAACCCATGCCCAAGCTGCCCGTGGCCACCGTGCTGTGGACCCCGCAGCCGGACTTCACCACCGGGCTTGAGGCCTGGATCCTGGCCGGCGGCGCGCACCACACGGCCTTCAGCTACGACCTGAGCGTGGAGCAGATGATGGACTGGGCGGAGCACATGGGCGTGGAAGCGCTGGTGATCGACCGCCATACCAGTCTGCGTACCTTCAAGCAGGAAATCATGCTGGGCCACGCCTTTTACCGCTAAGAAGGAGGCGCCATGAAGCAAAGCATCATCAATCAAATTGAAAACGGCCAGGCGGTGCTGGGCATCGAGCTGGGCAGCACGCGTATCAAGGCGGTGCTGATTGGGACAGACCACCAGCCCATCGCGGTGGGCGGCCACCAGTGGGAAAACAAACTGGAGAACGGTGTGTGGACCTACGACCTGGAGGACGCGCTGGCGGGGGTTTCAAAGGCCTACGCGCAGCTGAACGCGCAGGTGAAAAACCAGTACGGCATCGCCATCAACAAGCTTGCCGGCATCGGCATTTCGGCGATGATGCACGGCTATTTGGTATTTGACAAGGACGGCCAGATGCTTACGCCGTTCAGGACCTGGCGCAACACCATGACCGCGCAGTCCTCGCAGGAATTGAGCGAACTGTTTCACTTTGCCATCCCCCAGCGCTGGAGCATCGCCCACCTCTACCAGGCTATTCTGAATGGTGAGCAGCACGTGAAGGACATCGCCTTCCTCACCACGCTTGCGGGCTTCATCCACTGGAAGCTGACCGGTCGTCGGGAGCTGGGCGTGGGGGATGCCTCGGGCGTTTTCCCGCTGGATGAGCATGGCCGGTACGACAAACAGCGGATGCAGGCCTTTGAGCAACTGATCAGCGGCAAAAGCTATGGCTGGAGGCTTGAAGGCATCCTGCCGGGCATCCTCTTTGCCGGGGAGGAGGCGGGCAGGCTCACACATGAAGGCGCCAAACTGCTTGACGCCAGCGGCCAACTGGAAGCGGGCATCCCCCTCTGCCCGCCCGAAGGCGACGCTGGCACAGGCATGGTGGCCACCAACGCCGTCGCCCCGCGTACCGGCAACGTCTCCGCCGGCACCTCCATCTTCGCCATGCTGGTGCTGGAAAAGCCCCTGTTGAAGCTGCACCCGGAAATTGACATCGTGGCCACGCCCGCGGGCAGCCCGGTGGCCATGGTGCACTGCAACAACTGCACCACCCAGGTCAACGACTGGATCGGCCTGCTGGCTGATTTTATGAACCACATGGGCATTCCGCCTGAGCGTGAGAAGCTGTATGACACCTTCTTTGGCGCCGCCCTGCAAGGGGAGATGGACGCGGGCGGGCTGGTCAGCTGCGGCTACTACTCGGGCGAGCACATCACGGGCTTTGAGTCCGGCCGCCCCTTCCTGGCCCAGGCGGAGGACAGCAAATTGAACTTCGCCAACCTGGCCCGCGGCATCCTCTTTTCCTCCCTGGCCACGCTGAAAATCGGCATGAAGGCGCTTGAGGAAGAGCAAGTGGGCATCGACCGCATCCTGGGCCATGGTGGCCTTTACAAAAGCGGCACGGCCGGCCAGCGCTTCACCGCGGCGGCATTGAACACCCCGGTGTCGGTGATGGGCACGGCCAGCGAAGGCGGCGCCTGGGGCATCGCGCTGCTGGCAAGCTACATGGCGAGCAAACAACCGGGGCAAAGCCTGGGGGACTACCTGGACAGCCGGGTGTTCTCCACCATGGCGGTGTCCACCCTGCAGCCTGAACCACAGGATGTGGCGGGCTTTGCGTCCTACCTGGAGCGCTTCAAGGCGGCCTTGCACCTGGAACGCGCCGCGGTGACCCACCTGTAAGGATAACGAAATGTTGAAGGAATTAAAGGAACAAGTGCTGTGGGCCAACCTGGCCCTGCCCGCCCAGGGCCTGGTCAAATACACCTGGGGCAACGTCAGCGCCAAAGATATGCGGACAGGCCACATCATCATCAAGCCCAGCGGCGTCTCCTATGACAGCATGAAGGTGGAAGACATGGTGGTGGTGGACAGGGACGGCAAGGTGGTGGAGGGCAGGTACAAGCCCTCTTCCGATACGCCGACGCACCTGGCGCTGTACGCGGCCTTCCCGGAAATCGGCGGCATCGTGCACACCCATTCCTCCGAGGCCACCGCCTGGGCGCAGGCCGGGCGGGACATCCCCCTGTTTGGCACCACCCACGCGGACCACTTCGCCGGCGCCATCCCCTGCGCGAGGGCCTTGACAGAGGATGAAATCAACGGGGAATACGAGAAAAACACCGGCCTGGTGATGATTGAAACCATCAAGGCCCGCGGCATCAACCCCTTGTACATCCCGGCGATGCTGTGCTGGTCCCACGGCGCCTTCGCCTGGGGCAAGACGGTGCAGGAGGCGGTGATGAACGCCGGGGTGCTGGAAGAAGTGGCCAAGCTGGCGCGCTTTACCCGGCAGATCAACCCGGGCGTGCAAAGCGCGGCGGACGCCCTGCGGGACAAACACTTCTACCGCAAGCACGGGGAGAACGCTTATTACGGGCAGGACGACCACACATAATGAAACCGCCCCGGTCCATGACCGAGGCGGCTGTGTACATCATTTGCTGATTAATCGTACAACCTGTGGTACGCGTCCGTAAACCGCTTAAGCGCCTGTTGATACACGGGCGCTTTTTCGCTGTCCGGTTGTAAGAAAGTCTGTACAGGGTTGAACGCCGCCGCGGCGTCCAGGCCCCGGAAAACGCCCGCGCCAATCCCGGCGCACAGCGCGGCGCCCCCGCTGGTGGCATACTGCAGCAGGGCGGGCACCTTGATGGGCCGCTGCCAGATGTCCGATACAATCTGCAGCCAGGCCATGTTGCGCGCGCCGCCGCCGATGGCTGTGAGCTCCTGAACCGGGCGATGTTCGTTCAATGCGCTCAGGATGAGGGCCAGGTTCAGCCCCACGCCTTCCAACACCGCTTTGAGCATGGCTTCCCGCTTGTGGCGGACGCTTAAGCCCAGGAAGCTGCCCTTGGCGTCCGCGTTCCACCAGGGGCTGCGCTCGCCCATCAGGTAGGGCAGAAACAGGAGGCCCTCACTGCCCGCGGGTACTTCTTCAATCAATTTGTCCAAGCCCTGGTAGACACTGCTTTTGTCCGCATAGTCCGCATACAAAGTATCCACCGCCCAGGACAGGGACAGGCCCGCGGCCTGGGAAGCCCCCAGCGCCATGGTCTGCCTGCCGTCCAGGAACAGGAGGTTGAAGGTGCGCTGGTCCTTGTCCAAGAAGGGCTTTTCCGTCAGGCTGGCTATCCAGGCCGAGGTGCCCAGGGAGCAGTAGGTCTGCCCGGGCCTGCTGATGCCGGCGCCCGCGGTGGCGCAGGGGCCGTCCCCGCCGCCGGTCACCACCAGGGTGCCTGCCAGCAGGCCGCACGCACTGGCCGCCCGGGCGGTGATTTTGCCCGCGGGCGCGATGGAGGGCAGCAGCTGGGGCAATTTTTCTTTATCGATGCCCGCTGCCCGCAGGATGTCCTCAGACCAGGAAAGCGTGTGGATATCAAGGCAGCCCAGGTGGGAGGCATCGGAATAATCGCTGAGCAGCTGCCCGGTCAACTGCAGAATCAGGTAATCCTTGGGCTGGATGAACCTGGCGGTTTGCTTGTAAACCTCCATCTCATGCTTTTTCAGCCACATCATCTTGGCGATGCCATAGGAGGCGCTGATGCGCTGCCCGGTCAGCTGGTACAGCCGGTCCAGCCCCAGGGCATCCTCCAATGCTTTGGCTTCCTCTTTGGCTCGTTGGTCAGCCCAGATCATGGCCGGGCGCAGCGCCTGCCCGTTCCCATCCACCGGCAGGCAGCTGTTCATCTGGGCGGAAAAGGACAGGGCCAGGATGTCCCCCGGGGCGATGGCGGCGCTGGAAAGCAGCTGTTTGGTGGCAGCGCAGAAAGCGGCCCACCAGTCCTTTGGATCCTGCTCGGCGGCGCGCTCAAAGGGATAGTGCGTTGGGTAGTTCATGGTGGCCTGGGCAACCACTGTACCGTCCAGGGTGTACAGCACGGCCTTGTCGCCGCTGGTGCCCAGGTCATGGGCCAGCAAGTATTGCAAATTGACCTCCTGAAGAGGGTTTATTGCCGTTTGATGTTGAAGGGGTCGTATTGCTTGGCCTGGTTGTAGGGCACTGGTGGGTCTGCTTGCTCCCGCTTTTTCTTTTGCAGGCTGCCCATGAACCCCAGCAGGCTGCCCACGGCGACCAGCACCAGGGGAATCAGCTTCAGCTTTTGCCACAGGTTGGCGCTCATCAAGGGGGTGCTGCCCAGGGAGAAGATGGCCAGCAGCACGGCGATGGGAATGGCGATCAGGCCCAGGATGGTGTTTTTGCGTGACAGCAAGGCATAGATGGCAAACAGGGCGCACACCAGCAGGAACAGGTGGGTGCGCAGCCTTGACCAGTTGACACGCTGGAAGTAGTCCAACCAGGTGATTTTCTTGTCGGCCACCAGGCTGTGCACCGGGGACAGCCAGGTTACCATCTCCTCAAAGCGGATAAAGAGTTCGTACGCGGACCAGGCAAGCAGCAACAGGGCGCCCCAGAACACCATGCGCCGGCCGGTGGTGCGGAGTGTGTTCATTGCCTGCCCTCCATTCATTTTTGTGTTTTCAGTGTAAGCCAGCGCACCTGCCCTGTCAATCCGGGCTTGCTTGACGCCATTTCCCCGCTTTGTTAGGATAGGCCCATAGCAGAAAGCGGGGTGAGGATGGATGGTCAGCCGTCTCCTTGCCCTTTTTCTGTGCCTGACAATGGCCTGCGGCGCTTCCTTCGCCCAGGAAGCCGCTGACAGCCCGGCTCCCGTCCTGCGCGCCTTGCTGATTGCCAGTGATGACTTCGTCACCCAGCCGGACACCACGCCTTCTTCTTATAACAATGTCGTTGCCCTGCGCCGCGCCCTGCTGTATGACAGCCGCGGCTACCAGCGCATCAAGGTCTCTGTCAACCAGGCGCTGGACCAGCAGGCTTTCTTGGACCTGGTGGCAGCGGCTTATGAAGGCGCGAAAGCGACTGACATCAACGTGTTTTATCTGTCCACCCACGGCATCCAGCAGGAGGGCAGCGGAGATTTTTTCGCCCTGCTCAGCGACGGCGAGAAGGAAACGCTGCTGTCGGGGGCAGGCATCCACGCGGCGCTTCAGACGGTTCCCGGCACCAAAATTGTCATCCTGGACGCCTGCTATTCCGGCGCCGCCATCAACAAGGGCATGAACAGCCCCCAGGTGACCTCACGCTTTGCGGGGCCGGAGTTCAAAGTGCTCACCAGCGCCGGGGGCCTGGAGCCCAGCTTCCTGTGGACGGACGGGGCCGGCACGGTGCAGGGCGGCAGCTTCTTCGCCCAGGCGCTGACAGAGGGCATCAGCGCGAGCGGCCTGTACGCCGCGGATGTGAACAAAGACGGCACCATCACCCTCAACGAACTGTACACGCACCAGCTCAAGGCCTATGGCGCGTCCACCCCGCGGGTCTACCCCCTGGAGGACCAGACCCCGGTGCTGGTCTACCGCACAGGCAGGCCGACAGGCACGCTGCGCGCCGTGACCGGGCTGATGCTGGAGAGCGCGGCCCTGGAAGACCCGCAGGAGCCTCTGGTCTTCTCCTATACCTTAAACCAGCAGGCCCGCCTGGCCTACCAGCTCATCTACGAGCAGGAGGGGGATTGGCGCTTTAACCAGCCCCAGAGCATCGCGGAGATTGGCCGGGGGGACGGCATTGTGCTGCCTGGCAGAAAAGAAGCCGCCCTGAGACTGCAAAGCGGCTTGAACGAGGTATCGGGCTATTTATTGTTGATGCTGATTTCCGTGTTTGAGGACCGTTCCCGCCCCCAGGCTTGCGTGCTGCTAAGCGTCCAGACCAAGGAAAAACAGCAGGACTTACGGCTGGAAACCGCGCCGGTGTTCAATCCCCAGAAAGGGGAGGAGGCCGCCTTCATCCTGCGCCACCAGGGGCCGATCACCTATACGGCAGCGGTATTGAATGATGTAGAGGAGACCGTGGTCACCCTAAAGAGCCGGGCGATGAGCCGCCCCATGCACCTGCAGCCCGAAGGCAGCAGCCTTTCCTGGAACGGCAGGACAAGGAACGGAGAACTGGCGGCCCCCGGGCTGTACACCCTGAAGGTGACGGTGTGGTCCGGCGGTGTGCTCTATGAGGTAATCAGTGAACCCTTCCGGCTTTTCCTGGGAGAGGAAGCGTCCTAATACTCTATCCCTTCCCTGGCCGGCTGGCCTTCGTTGAAGGGATGCTTGACCGCCTCAATTTTGCTGACATAGGCGGCCTTGTCCATCAGCTGATGGGAGGCGTGCCGCCCGGTCACGACAACATCGCCGGAGTGTAGCGCGGTGTCAATCAGCTCAAGGGCACTGTCCAGGCTGACCAGGCGCATGAACAAGGCCACGTTCAACTCGTCCAGGATGGTGAGCGCGGGCTGCTGCTCCTCAATCTCCTTGATGATGTCCTTCAGCGCTTCCTCATGCGCAAGGCGGGTGTCCTCCATCTGCTGGGCGTTGCGGCTGTTGAGAAAGCCCTGCATGCGTGCGCCTTTGGAGACAAAGACCCCGGGCAAACCGCGCAGCACGCTCAATTCGCCGGAGGTGCCGTCCTTCATGAACTGGGCGATGTACACCTTCTTGCCATGCCCCAGCATGCGCACCGCCTGGCCCATGGCGGCGGTGGTCTTGCCCTTGCCGTCCCCGGTTATGATGTGCAACAGATGCGTCCTTTGATTCATTGTACTTCTCCTCATGCTTGCTGCTTTGATTGTACCCCTGCAAGCCCGCTAATCAAGGCGGTTTGGGTATATTTGATTGTATACATGAGGAAGGGGGAGCAAGGGATGGGCAAGGACTTAAGCCAGGCGGAACTGGATTTTTTCATTGATGATCCGCAAAAGTTGCAAATCTACCTGCGCGTCCGGGAGCAACTGCTCCTCATCGCGCCAGACAGCGCGCTGCGCGTGATGAAGACCTGTGTCACCTTTGACGCGCCCAAGCCCTTTGTGTATGTGTCCTATCCCTTTCGCAAGCGCTACAAAAACTGGCCGGAGCACCACCTCATCCTGTCCTTTTCGGCGGACCAGCCCTATGAGCATGGCAACCTGGTGGCGCCAGCCTTCATCCGGCCTGGCCTCTACACCCTGCACGCCCTGATCCCAGAACCCGGAGACATCCCCAGTGAGATCCACGATTTAATCACCCTTGCGCATGCGAGGAAGAACGGAAGGAGCACACCATGAGCGTCTATGATTTTACTGTAAAAACCCTGGAAGGAAAGGAACAAAGCCTGAAGGATTATGAGGGCAAGGTGCTGCTGGTTGTCAACACGGCCACCCACTGCGGCTTTACGCCCCAGTACACGGGCCTGCAGGAGCTGTATGAAACATACCGCGACCAAGGCTTAGAAATCCTGGACTTCCCCTGTGACCAGTTTGGCAACCAGGCACCCGGCACGGGGGAGGAGATTCACGACTTCTGCGTCAGCCGCTATCTGATCGCCTTCCCGCAGTTTGAGAAGATTGAGGTCAATGGGGAAAACGCCCATCCTCTTTTTGCTTATTTAAAGGATGAGCAGCCAGGCTTGCTGGGCAAGGACATCAAATGGAATTTTACAAAGTTCCTGGTGGACAGAAGGGGCGTCCCGGTTCATCGCTATGCGCCCCAGACCACGCCGGAGGACATCACAAAGGATATTGAGAAGCTCTTATAATCAAGTCAGGTACTTCGTTGCCAGCCGGTCACCATCTTTTCATGGGAGCGCACATTGAGGCGCTCCCCTTGTTTCCAGTCGGGCAGGGGCAGGTTGGCGTCAAAATAGAATTGCCGCTCGTCCAGCTCCTCCTTGATGGTGTCCGCCCGCATGGTCACCGGGTAAAAGCGTACGCCTTCCCGGATGACGGTTTCCGATTGGATGAGGTCAAACACCAGCGTCTCCTCGCGGTTGCGGCCATGGACCGCGTTGCGTAAAAAATCCCGGTATTGCTTGACGGGCAGGATGGACAGCGTCATCGCGAACACCAGCATGGCCATGAGCAGGGCCGTCAACACGCCCGACAGCCATTCAAGGCGCAGTGTATAGCTGTAGATGATGCCCGCCAGCAAGAGAACCGCCGGGACCAGCCACAAGATAATCCTTTGCCTCAGCTGCCCCTGGATTGAATCAATGTCCTTCTGTGTGTACATGCCTGCCCTCCATATCACGCCCATTTTACGTGATACCGCACAAAACTTCAATCAGGGCTGTCAAGTGCCTCGCATCAATGATATAATCCGCATTGAACTTTGGATTGGGAGGACAGGCATGGAAGCGGTCATCAAGACCCATCAACTCACAAAGCGCTACCGCAAAGCCAGGGGCATTCAAGAGGTCAGCATCACCGTCAACAAAGGGGATGTGTACGGCTTTATCGGCAGCAACGGCGCCGGCAAATCCACCACCATCCGCGTGCTGCTGGGCCTGATTCAGGCCAATGCCGGGTGGGCGGAGGTCTTTGGCTACGACATCAAGCGCCGCAAGCGCGAGATTTTGTCCGACATCGGCTACATCCCTTCAGAAGCCTCCTACTACCCCGGCATGCGGGTGTCGGACGCCTTGAGGATGTCCGCCCAGCTGCGCAGGCGCGACTGCGCCCTGGAAGCCCGCCGCGTCAGCGACGCTCTGCAGTTGGACATGAACCGCAAGATAGAGGAGCTGTCCTTTGGCAACAAGAAAAAGCTGGCCATTGCCCTGGCGCTGCAGCACAAGCCGCAGCTGCTGATCCTGGATGAGGCCACCAGCGGCTTGGACCCCCTGATCCAGAAAGCCTTCTGGGATTTGCTGATGGAGCGCCACCAGCAGGGCGCCACCATCTTCCTGTCCAGCCACATCCTGTCGGAAATCCAGCAGCACTGCACCCGCGCCGCCATCATCCGTGAGGGCGTCATCGTGGCGGAGGACAGCGTGGAGGCCCTGGCCCGTTCCGCCGCCAAGCGTGTCACCTTACGGGGCACCTCCGGCCTGCCCGAGGGCTTCCCCGGGGCCATCAACCCCACCCGGATGGACAACAGCGTCAGCTTCCTCTTCCAAGGCGATTATAAGCAGCTGCTGCACGACCTGCAACAAGTGGAATTCAAGGACATCAGCATCACAGAGCCCGACATGGAAGAAATCTTCCTGCATTTTTACGAAAAGGGCGGTGAGAAGGCATGACCATCCTGCGCAATGAAATCCGTTACCACTGGAAGGGCACCCTGATTTGGGCCTTCTCCCTTTCCTTTTTCGTGGTGCTGGCCATGCTGCTGTACCCGAAGGTGGCCGATTATTCGGGGCTGTTCAACAACATGGTGGAGCGCCTGGGCATCTTTGGCCAGATGTTCAACCTGCAAAGCATGGACATCTTTGAGTTCATGAACTACTACGGCCTGGAAAACGGCAACTTCTTCGGCCTGGGCGGGGGCATGTTCGCCGCCATCACGGCAATCAACATCGTCGCCCGCGAGGAGGGCCGCCACACGGCGGAGTTCCTCTATCCCCACCCCGTCCACCGCATCAGCGTGCTGGCGCAGAAGTTTGTGGCCATGGTGCTGCAGATCGCCCTGCTCAACCTCATCTGCGTCATCGCCTCCAGGATCAGCGCCGGCTTCATCGGGCAAAGCTTCCCGCAAAAGGAATTTACCGACTTCCACCTCTCCCTGTTTTTGATGAATCTGCAGGTGGCGGTGCTGTGCTTTGGCATCTCCTGCATGAAAAAGCGTGACAGCGTGGTGCCCGGCCTGGGCATCGTACTGGCGTTTTACTTCCTCAACCTCTTCATCAACATCAACCGCGAGGCGCAGACCTTCAAGCACTTCACCCCCTACTACTACACGGACATCGGCCGCATCACCGCCAACCTGGGGCCCGTCTGGCCCTCCATCGGCCTGGGCTTCGCGGTGTCCGCCGCCATTATGATCATCGGCGTTGTGTACTACACCCGGAAGGACCTGGCGATTTAAGCTTCAGGAGGTTTTGTGATGGCCAAGTTGGAACGTTCCCTCACGGGCGATTTTGACAGCTTTCTTGCGCACATTGACCAGGGCGTGCTCTCCGGCTCCATTTCGGCCAGCTTTGAGGATGGCTCGGACTGGCAGGAGGAGGGCGTGCGCGTGGCGGTGCGCGTGTACGAGCGCTACAGCGTATTGGGTGAAAACCGTGTCAGCCTCAACGTCACCATCATCGGCAAGGGGCGCGACCTGCTCCTCTCCGCCATCACCTCCGGCGGCTCCCAGGCGATGTTCTTCAAGATCAACCGCTTTGGCGAGCAAAGCTTCCTGGACAAGTTGAGCAACCTGGTGGACGATTACCGGGGCTGATCCGACTGAATTTAGAAAAGCGCTTCCAATCGGAGGCGCTTTTTGCGTGCGCCCGGTGAGCGCACGTTCTACAGGGTGAAAGTCCCGAACCCGCCCGGTAGTGGGAAGGG
>JAAYLK010000018.1 GCA_012521895.1 Clostridiales bacterium | reverse complement strand
TGCAGCACCACAGGCAGGTTCTTTTCAAGCGCCAGGTCCAGTTGCTTGTTGAGCAGTTCCTCCTGAAGCGCCCTTGGCGAAAAATCGTAGTAGAAATCCAGCCCGATTTCACCCAGGGCCACCACTTTCTCCTCATCCAGCAAGGCTGCAATCTGGAGCAAGTCATCTTTTTGGGCCTTGGCCGCTTCATGGGGATGAATGCCGGCGGCAGCGTAGATGTAGGGGTAATCCCTGGTCAATGCCAGGCTGGCTTTTGAGCTGGTGAGGTCAGAACCGCAGGTTAAACAGGCGGCTATGCCCAAAGCAGGCAGGCCATCCAACAAGGCCTGCCTGTCCTGGTCAAACTGCCCGTCGTCCAGATGGCAATGGGAATCAAACAGGAGGGTTTTCTCCGTCATGAAATGTCCGCCCCGTCCGGCATCCCCTCATCCACTGTCAGCAGCTTCAGCACGCTGTCGTCCTCATTGGCAGCGCACAGCAGCATGCCCTGGGATTCCACGCCGCGGATCTTGCGCGGCGGCAGGTTGGCCAGCAGCACCAGGGTTCTCCCGATGAGGTCCTCGGGCTTGTAGTGCTGGGCGATACCGGACAGCACGGTGCGCTCCTCCTGCCCCACCTTCAGGCGGAATTTGAGCAGCTTGTCGCTCTTTTCTACCTTTTCACAGGCCAGCACCTTGGCGGTGCGCAATTTGATCTTCTGAAAGTCCTCGATGGTCGCAAGAACATCCGGCTCTTTTTCAGGTTCGGGCTGTGCCTTGCCAGCGGCGATGGCCTGGGCGTTCTCTTCTTCCAGCAGGGGCAGGTCCACCTTGATGTCTATGCGCGGGAAGATGGCAGCGCCCTTTTGGACTTTCAGTCCGGCGGGCAATTGACCAAAGGTGTCCAGGGACTCCCAGGTTTTGAGGTTCTCGTCGGCAATGCCCAGCTGTTCGTAGATTTTTTCAGGCGTTGTGGGCATCACGGGTGAAATCAGCAGGGTAACATAGCGCAGGCTCTCCGCCAGCACATACAGCACCGTGGACAAACGCTCCTTGCCCTCTCCCGTCCGGCCCAGCACCCAGGGCAGGGTGAGGTCGATGTAGCGGTTGCACTCACCAATCACCTTCCAGATTTCAGACAGCGCCTGGGAAAACTGCAGCGCGTTCATCTCCTGCTCCACCTTTTGGGGCAGCGCTTCCAGCAAGGTGATCAGCGCCCTGTCCTCCTCCAGGTAGGCCTTGGGCTGAGGAGTGGCGCCATCGAAGTATTTTTCAATCATGGCCACTGTGCGGCTTAACAGATTGCCCAGGTCGTTGGCCAGGTCGGAGTTGACACGGGTCATCATGGCCTGGTTGGTGTAGTTGCCGTCCGAGCCAAACAGCATCTCGCGCATGAGGTAGTAGCGCAGCGCGTCCGCGCCGTAGCGCTTGACCACCGGGGCGGGGTACACCACGTTGCCCTTGGACTTGCTCATCTTGTCGTTGTTGAACAGCAGCCAGCCATGGCCAAACACCTGCTTGGGCAGGGGCAGCCCCAGGGCCTTTAACATGATGGGCCAGTAGATGGTGTGGAAGCGGACGATTTCCTTGCCCACCAGCTGCACATTGGCCGGCCAGAAAGTGCGGAAGAGGCTGTCATCCTCCGTGCCATAGCCCAGGGCGGTGATGTAGTTGCTCAGCGCGTCAATCCACACATAGATGATGTGGTTTGGGTCAAAATCCACCGGCACGCCCCATTTGAAGGTTGTGCGGCTGACAGACAGGTCCTGAAGGCCGGGCAGGAGGAAATTGTGCAGCATCTCGTTGGCGCGGGAAGGCGGCTGGATGAAATCCGGGTTGTTTTTGATGTAGTCAATCAGCCAGTCCTGGTACTTGCTCATGCGGAAGAAATAGCTCTCTTCCTTCACCAGCTCCGTGGGCCTGGAGCAATCCGGGCAGAGGGAGCCTTCCTTGAGCTGGGTCTGGGTCCAGAAGGCCTCGCACTGCGCGCAGTACTGGCCCTCATAGGCACCTTTATAAATGTCTCCCTGGTCATACAGTTGACGGAAGATTCTCTGAACGATTGTCATGTGGCGCTCATCGGTTGTGCGGATGAAGTCATCATACTCAATGTTCATCAGCTGCCACAGCTTTTTGGTGTCCTCCACGATGCCGTCCACAAACTGCTGGGGCGGCACGCCCGTCTCCTGGGCGCGGCGCTCGATCTTTTGCCCGTGCTCATCCGTGCCGGTCAGAAAATAGGCTTTGTGGCCGGTCAGGCGCTTGAACCGCGTCATGGTGTCCGCGGCCACAGTGGTATAGGTGTGCCCGATGGTCATCTGCCCGCTGGGATAATAAATCGGCGTGGTGATGTAAAAAGTTCCCTTGTCCTGCATTCGTTTCTCCCCCATTCTTACCGCGTTATTATAGGATGTTCAATCTGGTAGGTCAAGGCGATTGGGTTCATGTCAAACAAAAAGCACTGTGGGCTTCAGTGCTTCATGAGAGAAAGGATCCTTTATGCTTGCCTAAATGGTTGAAGGAACTGAGTATGCAGCTTCTCAGTACTGATTGACAATCGGGAAGGCAACGCCCCACAGATCCCATATTTCCACACCGGGAAAGCCTTGAATGTCCGCATTCGCCATTGATTTGCAAGGAATGCGCTTTACGATATAGTTCACAATGGAAACCAGGTCATTCAGGTCAACACTGCCGCTGAGATCGGCATCACCAATCAGGGTGACCACTCCATCTGTGCCAGTGGCAAGGGTTTTGAAATAGCCGCTGCCGATTGCACCATAGCCGCTGGTGATATTGAGAGAATAGTCATAATTAGTATTCTCAGCGCATGCGCCAAAAAGTTCCTCAACATTGTAGCGCAGCTCTGACACGGTTTCATTATGGGTTACTTCCACCGTTTTTTCACTCCCGGAATCAGAAACACCAAGGCTGATGCTGCTTTTTTCAATCAAATACGGTTTGTCAAACGTGACGACAATGGTTGCAGCGGTTTGGGTAATGTCCTGGACTTTGGTCTGGCTAAAATTTGAGAGAAAGCCGCTGCCGGGAAAGGTTGGGGGAATCTCAGGCAAGTCTTTGGAGAAATAAGGTCTTGCATCGACTCGTTTGCCACCAAAGCAGGACCCAAAATACAGTTCAAAATGCAAATGAGGGGTAGAAGAGAAGCCGGTGCTGCCAATTGAACCGAGCTTTTGTCCTTTTACTACGGATTGGCCAGTGGTGACATCAACTGAATAGAGATGGGCATACACAGTCGAAGTGTTGTTGGGATGCTGCAAGATGACGAAATTGCCATATCCGCCACCGCACATGGGGTTTGGATTGGTTTGCGTGGCAGTCTGGCACCCTGCCTGAACACAGTCCTTCCCACCCTTGGTGGCATTGTAGCTTTTGCACCCGGTCCCGATTCTGTACACAATCCCTGCCAGGGATGCGGTGCAATCGCTCTTCTCCGGCGGGAAGAAGTCGATGGCATTGGGGTCTTCGTCCCAGTGGTCAGCCAGACTTCTCGCACTTGAGGGGAAGGCGAGGGTTTCCGCCAACGCGGCAGGCAGTATGGACAGCACCATCAATATCACTGCCAGAATCGCCAGAAATCTGTGGGTAGTCTTATTCATATGAACCTCCTTGTAATCAGCGGCAAGGTGTACACAATGATGCCCTTTTGTAAAACGACGAGGTAAATGAACCTTTTGACAGTTCCGGGAGGCATATACATGAATGCAATGGATACGCACCACAAAGAATGGGGCCTGATGTTCATAGCTTGTTGAGTGAATTGTGCACAGTGCTGACTCAACTTCTACAAAAAACGCCGTATTCATGCAAAGCCTGTTACAGGCAACAAAAAAAGGCCGTGAAACACGACCTTTAAGAATAAGTTACTGGGACTTGGGTTGGCGGTGCTTAGACCACCGTTGTGTCAGCCAGGGGCTGTACTGCATCGCTTCCGGCAGGGTTTGTAACCTCAAAATCCAGCTTGCCGTCCTGCTCAAACATGCGCACCTTGTCACCGGCCTTGATGGCGCCGGGCACAATCTGCCCGCTGAGGGCGTCTTCCACCATGCGCTGGATGGCCCGGCGCAGGGGCCGCGCGCCGTACTGCGGGTCAAAGCCCGCCTTGGCAAGCAGCGCCACCGCGTCCTCATCAAACTTCAGTTCAATGCTGTGCTCCGCCATGCGCTTGATGATGACATCCAGCATCAGGGTAGCGATCTGGGCAATCTCCGCGTCAGACAAGGCGTGGAACACGATGATTTCATCCAGGCGGTTTAAAAACTCCGGCCGGAACACGCGCTTGATCTCATCCATGACACGGGTCTTCATTTCCTCATGGTTCATGCCCGCGTGCTCGTCCTTGCCGCCAAAGCCCAGGGAACGCCCGGTGGCCAGCTGGGCGGCGCCGGCGTTTGAGGTCATGACGATGATGGTGTTCTTGAAGCTGGTGACCCGGCCCA
This sequence comes from Clostridiales bacterium, assembly GCA_012521895.1. Classification (GTDB taxonomy): domain Bacteria; phylum Bacillota; class Clostridia; order Christensenellales; family Aristaeellaceae; genus UBA6115. Next base: position 71,578 of record JAAYLK010000018.1, on the reverse strand, counting down.
TGTTGTCCGTCAGCCTGCCGTCTTCCAGAATTTGCAGCAGCATGTTGAACACATCTGGATGGGCTTTCTCAATCTCGTCAAACAGCACCACGGAGTAGGGCTTGCGGCGCACCGCTTCGGTGAGCTGCCCTCCCTCCTCATAGCCTACATACCCCGGAGGTGAGCCCACCATGCGGGAGACGGTGTGTTTTTCCATGTACTCACTCATGTCCAGGCGGATCAATGCGTCCTCATCGCCAAACATGGCTTCGCCCAAGGCGCGGCACAATTCCGTCTTGCCAACGCCGGTGGGGCCAAGGAAAATGAAGGAACCGATGGGGCGCTTGGGGTCCTGCAAGCCGGCGCGCGCGCGGCGGATGGCCTTGCTGACTGCCACCACGGCCTCATCCTGGCCGATGACGCGCTTGTGCAGGGTCTCTTCCAGTTGCATCAAACGGGCGGATTCAATCATGGTCATGCGCTGAACGGGGATGCCGGTCCAGCCGGCGACCACGGCGGCGATGTCGTCTTCCACCACCTGGGGGCGCATGCTCTCGCGCTTTTGCAGCCAGGCGTCACGCTCTTTTTCGATGTCTTCCTTCAGGATGCGCTCGTCATCGCGCAGCTTAGCCGCCAGCTCATAATCCTGCTTTGCGATGGCATCCTTCTTGGACAATAGCACCTGCTCCAGGCGGCGCTCCAATTCCTTGATGCCCTTGGGGGCCGCGAAGGCCTTCAAGCGCACGCGGGAGCTGGCCTCGTCCATGACGTCAACAGCTTTGTCCGGCAGGAAACGGTCCGCGATGTAACGGGCGGACAATTCTACCGCAGCTGACAGCGCCTCGTCCGTAATTTCCACATGGTGGTGGGACTCATAATGCGGGCGCAGGCCTTCCAGGATTTTCAGGGATTTTTCGGCGTCCGGCTCATCCACATTCACCGGCTGGAAGCGGCGGGACAGGGCGGCGTCCTTTTCGATGTGTTTTCTGTAATCATCCAGGGTGGTAGCACCAATGCATTGCACCTCGCCCCGGGCCAAGGCAGGCTTTAAAATGCCCGCCGCGTCAATGGAGCCTTCGGCCTTGCCGGCCCCCATGATGTTTTGCAATTCATCAATGAAGAGGATGATGCTCTTGTCGTTTTGAATCTCGCTGACGACATCCTTCATCCGCTCTTCAAACTCACCCCGGTACTTGGTACCCGCGATGAGGCTGCCGATGTCAAGCGACAGCAGGCGTTTGCCCAGCAGGGTTTCCGGCACATCCTCTTCCACGATGCGCTGGGCCAGGCCTTCCGCCACGGCGCTTTTGCCAACGCCGGGCGCGCCGATCAATACGGGGTTGTTCTTGGTGCGCCGGGACAGAATCTGCGCCATGCGCTCAATCTCCAGGTCGCGCCCAATGACCGGGTCCAGTTTGCCCTGGCGCGCCATCGCGGTCAAGTCACGGCTGTTTTTTTGCAGCGTGCTCTTGCTTTGCTGGCCGCCTTCCTCAGGCGTAGCGCGCAGGTTGTCCGCCGTTTCATTGCGCAGGGCTTCGATGTCACAGCCAAAGACGGTCAGGATGCGCACGGCGACGGAGTCCTGCTCAGACAGCAAGCAGTACCACAACATCACCGGGGATACGGGGCCCTGCTGCTGCTTTTGGGCGCGGCTTAGGGACTCGTCCAGCACTTTTTTCATGCGCGGGGTCAGCTCCAGCACCTTGGGCGGCAGCTGGCTGGGTGAGGTCAATTGCCGCACCGCGTCCTGCACGCTTTCCAGGGTAACGTTGTCCGGCAGGCCGTACAGGTCCTCCGCCGCCTTGGCCAGAAGACCAATCAACAGATGCTCTGTGCCCCAGAAACGGTGGCGCAGCGTGATGGCCGACTGCTGGGCAGCGTCCAGCACCTGCTTGGATTTTGGGTCAAATTTTCCAAAAATGGGCATTCATTATCCTCCTGATAAGGCCCGGCGGACTTCTTCTGCCCGGCGGTTCACGAATTGTTTGAAATCACTTTCTTCCATGAGGAAGGCGTTGTCGTTGGCGAAATTGAGCAGGTCATCCACCTGCTGCAGGGTGAGGGGCAGCTGCCCCGTCTGCGCGCCCAGGCGCAGGTTGCTCCAATGGGTTAAAAAATCGGTGGAGTTCAAACGCCGGGCGTACTTCAAAACGCCGTAAGAGCGCCATACCTGGTCCAAGACAGTGGATGCCCCGTCCGGCGTAATCGCCTTGTCCCGCAGCATTTTCTCCTTGCCCAGAATCAGCTGCGTGCCATCCATCACCGACTGTTTGATTTGCGCGTCGCTGCGATTGAAACTGGTTTGGTTACTCAATAAAAAGAGCTTGGCGGGATTCCGGCCATCCAGCAGGGATAGGGGCTTTAAGGAACAGCCCTTCTGCTGCAATTCCTCCATCAAGGGACGGATTTGTTTTAAGAAGTGCAGCATTGGCAGATGCAGCACCAGGCTGACGTGCAGCCCGCTGCCGGCCAGCTGGGGACGGTAGGACAAAAAACCAAACTGGGCATCCTGGGCGAAGGGGTGGTTATCATCTTGTACCTGGCTTTCACCCAGGCGGGTCTTCTCAATCAGTTCTTCTACCTGCTCCGCACCGCCCCAGGATTTGAGCACCAGGTGCTCATCCATGTTGACGGCAATGGCCTGCTGCGCTTGTTCTGATACAACCAGGGCAGCCTCATTCAAGCGGCGGAAGTCAGACGGTAAAAGCAGTTCCTGCAAATAGGGCAGGTTGCCCTTGAGCAGCCCTTTGGCGTCATAGGTGACGCTGCCGGGCAGCATGGCGCCGGCTTTTGACAGGCCGCGGCTGCGGCTTTTTTCCATGTCCTCCTGCTTATCCTGGGGGCAAAACTGCAAATCCTGATAGTTCCTGCGCAGCAGCACCTCAGCCAGCAAAACGTCTTCCATCATCAATGGGCTTGTTCCTTCGTCTGCTCTGCGCGTTGAATCCTGTCCCGCAGCATGGCCGCAGTCTCGTATTGCTCATTGATGACCGCTTCCAGCATCTGGTAGCGCAGTTCCTGCACTTCATCGGGATTGGTGAGCGCTTCCCCGTCCTCCGCTTGTTGATTGACCGCGGTGTCCGCGTTTGCCGCGGAATGGGCGATCAGGTCCTCTCGCATCGCGTCATAGCAGGCCGCGCAGCCGGCCATGGTGTTTTCACCGAGGCTGTCATAAGGCCTGCCGCACTGGGTGCACAGGAAGCGCGGCATGGTGACCGCCGGCTCCACAGGGGCCTCGCCCTGCTTTTTTTGTTCTTCATTAAAGCCCAGCGCCATGAACATCTTCATCATGTCCTGCTGGATGGTCTGCGCGCAAGCCATGCACATGGCCTTGGTGGCCACCTGGTTGCCTGTCACGGTCTTAAATACGATGTCTGCGTTTCTTTGGTTGCAAACTTCACAAATCATACTTTCCTCCTTCTTCAGCCCTGCTGCGCGATCTGCAGCAGCATGCTGCGCAAGGTCTTGGCGCGGATGGCATCCTTCAACGCTTCCGGGATGGGCACACACAGCGCTTGCGGGCTTGTTGCCGCCACCATGACATCAGCCGTCTCCTTTGTAATCCTACCCTGGCGCGCCAGCTGCAAACAGAGTATGCGGGCCTCCTGGGCGCTGATGGCTTCCCCCACGCGCTCGTTGACCAGGTAATTGAGGTGCTTGCCGTCCTCTTCTTTTAAGCGGATGATGCGGATGAACCCGCCGCCGCCGCGGAAGCTTTCCACGGCATAGCCATGGTCGGGCGAGAAACGGGTGGACAGCACATAGTTGATCTGGCTGGGCGCGCAGCTGAAGTATTCCGCCAGCTCATTGCGCTTGAGTTCCACCTGTGTTTCCTCTGTATCCCAAAGTTCTTTGATGAACTCTTCAATCATATCGCTCAGTCGCATATACCCTCCGTTCAATCAAAGACGCTGACCATCTTTGACTATCAGCAGTATACCACAGCACTCTCCCCTTCAGCAAGCGTCCGGAGCAGGCTTCACTGTTTGTTCATTGTGCAAAATCTGCAAAGCAGTTCCTCCCCTGCCCATCAAACGGATGTCGGACGGATTTCCATCCTCTGGTGTTTGACTTTACAAGCCGGAGGTATCTTTGTATCATGAAAGAGGCAATTCCAGGTGCCAAGTCGTGGCATGCTTTCCACGGTTCATCAGGAAGGATGTGAAAACATGAGTACACTGACATACAAGTGCCCCTCCTGCGGCGCTCCGCTGGAGTTTGACGGGCGGCAGCAGGAGATGACCTGCGGTTCCTGCGGCAACACCTTTGACCCACAGACCATCGCCGCTGTCAACCAGATTGACCGTGAGGACGCCGGGCATGAGGACATGCATTGGGACATGGACGAACAGGGCTTTACCGAGCAGGAAAAAAGCCAGACCAAGTCCTTCTCCTGCTCCTCCTGCGGCGCGCAGCTGTTCACGGAGGAGACCACCGTAGCCACCGCCTGCGCCTTTTGCGGCAGCCCCTCCGTCATCCCCACCCAGTTCACCGACGAGACCCGGCCGGAGCGCATCATCCCTTTCACCGTGCAAAAGGAAAAGGCGGAAAGCCTGTTCCGGAATTACTTCAAAGAAAAAAAACTGATCCCCAACCTGTTTTTGCGGGGGCCCAACCAGATTGATGAGATCCGCAAGCTGTATGTGCCCTACTGGCTGTTTGGCTGCGACGCGGACGCGCGCATGCGCTACCGGGGCACCACGGTCAGCTCCCACCGCTCCGGCCAATACATGGTGACCACCACCAGACACTTTCTGATCCACCGCGCGGGCACGCTCAGCTTCCATGAGCTGCCGGTGGACGCCAGCGTGCGGCTGGACAACAAAATCTCCGAATCCCTGGAGCCCTTCAACAACCGCGAGGCCATCTCCTTTGCGCCGCACACCCTCTCCGGCGCCCAGGCCAACCGGGCGGACATGACGACGGAAGAATGCCAGGAGCGCGCCAATGCCCGGGTCAAAAGCACCACGGATGACGCGTTCAGGCGGACAGTGTCCGGCTATGCCAGCGTGGTGCCCGAAAGCAGCAGCATCAAGATTCTCAACGGCACTTCCCTTCCGGTGCTGTACCCTGTGTGGCTGATTACCACCAAGAAAGAGGGAAAAACCTATACCTTCGCCATCAACGGGCAGACCGGCGAATATACCTGCGACATCCCCTGGTCCAAGGGCAAGTTCTTTGGAAGGATGTTCAGCCTTGGGATTGGGTTGGCGCTCATCGCGCTGCTGGCCCTCTACCTGCTGAGCATCAGCAAGGTGGTCTGACATGAAAAAGATTGTGATCCTGCTGTTCGTCCTGCTGCTGCTGCCGGTCATGGCCCTTTCGCAAAGCAGCCTGCGGCACATCTCCGACCTGGCCGGCGTCCTAACCCCGCAACAAGTCAGCAGCCTGGAAGAACAAGCCCAGGCGCTGTATGAGGAAACCGGCTTTGACGCCATCGTCCACACCACCAACAACTCCCAACGCAAAGCGCCAGACCAATACACCTATGATTACTACGATTCCTTCCGTGACACCAGGGCGTACCCGGACGGCGCGATGTTTTCCGTGATGTTTGACACCAGGGACTGGTTTTTGGCCATCAATGACACCATGGGCAAGAGCCAGTATGACTGGGACCGCTTTGACAGGGGCGATAGCATCGCCAGGCATTTAAGCAACGGCGATTATTATGACGCCTTCTCCACCTACATCAGCCTGGTGCGCCAGCTGGTGGAGCGCGGGCCGGTGGAGCCTGGCAGGGTATACCAGCCGGGCGATTACGGTTATACCGGCCAAACCGCCTTTCAGTTGATGTCCGCGCCCCAGCGCCTGGTGACCGCTGCCCCCTTTGCCCTGGGCGGCGGGCTGCTCATTGGCTTGGTGTATGCCTTGATTCTCAAGAGCAAGCTGAAAATCGCCAAGTTCAAGTACGGCGCGCAGCAGTATGTGGACCCCAATTCTCTGAACCTCACCGACTCACAAGATATTTATCTATACCAGACCGTTACCCGCAGGAAGATTGAGACCAACAACAGCAGCTCCCGGGGCGGCGGCGGCTTCTCCTCCGGCCGCAGCGGCGGCTCGTCCTTCTCAGGGCGGGGCGGGAAGTTCTAAAAAATTAGAAGTCACAAAAAACCTGCAACAGTGAAATGTTGCAGGTTTTTTGGCAACAGTTGATAATAATGATACGGTTTCATAGGGTTTCAATAGGTTTCACTTGAAAATGAAACCATGATATGAAAAGTGAAACCATAGACTGTTAGATAAATTAAAATTTATCGAATTAATTTGAAATCACACAAATTCTAACCAGTCACATGCAATAGATAAAAATCATCCGCATACAAACGTTCGCCACGCACATATGGTTCGAGGGTTTCCTTATACCATCGTTTCATTCTGGGTTCAAACCAATCTTGTTTACTCCACTGCTCATAATGAATCCCTATACGATCTAACAGAGTCAACACAAAACAGGCATCCAATACTTTGTAATTGATTGTCCCACCAGCATCTCGATATCCTTCTGCAATTTTTCGCCTGCGTGCTAATCCACCTATATTTCCAAAGAGATCGGCAAGGTCAAACATCGGATGTCCTATTCCGAAAAATGAAAAATCAATGGCAACAAGACCATCAGAAGTTTTCAAGATATTAGATGGAGACAAATCTCCATGTAGCATAATGAATTCGTTCTGCACTTCCTCTAATGTTATCCCAATAGAAACACAGGCTCTTTGCATTATTTTAGTAAACCTGGTATCAAGCCCTTTGTCCTCTAACGCCTGCATTCTTTTTTTCGTATATTCGCAATGATGTTTGTCATACGATTTTATAGGTAAGGTACGAAATCCCTTTGCATCCCGATGTAAACGAGCAAGCATATCTCCAATTTGATAGCAAAGTTCGTCATTTAACTCGATTTTATCTAACGATTCTCCTTCAATCCATCTCGAAACGGTAACCAGCGTTCCATCGCATAACTTCGTAATTCGCTCGCCACGACAATTTTCAATTATTGTTTCGCGAATCTGCATACCCTGTTTCTTTAAGTGCTCTTGAAACGCAATCTCTGCTTTATATACCGGTATGCGCTCAAGACCTTCATAAATATACTCCGCAGAAAAACCTTCGACAGGTTTATGAATTTGCAGCAAATAATCCTTTCCCACACGATAGGTTAAATTCTCATTGTGCCTCAGCAACACCACTGCCGATGCGTCTATATTGTAATATAATAACGCTTCCTCTAAGTATTTGTGCTCCATATTTTGATAACCCTTCGCATAAACATATTCAAGTTTGTCTAACTAATTATAACATAGTTAAGGGAGAATTCAATATTCTGCAATGAAAAGACCGACCATTCAGATACTTCTCGCATCAAAATGGTCGGCCTAATTTGGTCTGGGTGAGAGGATTCGAACCTCCGGCCTCTTGAACCCCATTCAAGCACGCTACCAAGCTGCGCTACACCCAGTCGCGTTAACACGCAAGAGACAAGGTACCAAAGCAAAGCGCGCTTGTCAAGTGGAAAAATGGGCTGGAACGGCAATTTTGAGGGAATTTTCCTGAAGCGCTCAGATAGCCAGGCGATAGACCCGGTAGCGGCGGTACAGCTTGCCACCGGCGGACAGCGTGTTGTTGACGGAAACCACGTTGGTTTCATCCACCAGGGAGCCTTCAATGCGCTGGATGCCCAGCTTTTTGGCGCCCTTGACCGCCTCCGCCAGCAGCACGGTGTTGACCGCCTTGTTCTGGTACTCGGGCACCACATACTGGATGGGGCAGCGCGCGGACCTGGTCTGCCTGGATTTCACCAGGCGGCGGAGCCAGTTCAGCGGATTGCGCCTGCCATCGGTGCCGAGCATGGAAGGGCTGGAATCCAGGAAGCCGACCACCGCGCCGATGGGGCGCCTGCCGGCATAGGCCATGACCGCGGACTCGTTCTTTAGCCACGGCTTGATGCGCTTGAACAGCTGCAGCAAGTCCTCCGTGGTGGGCAGGTAGCTGTTGGACTCCTCCGGCGTGGCCTCGCTGATGACGGTGGACAGGTCCTGGGCGACGCGGATGAGGTTGCTCTTTGAAAAATCGATGTTCTCCACCCGGAAGCCGAAGCGGTCGCGGATGCGCTGGGACATGGGCAGGATGCGGTCCAGGGGGATCTTGTCCGTCTGGATGTCATAGGCCAGGTAATCCCGCCACTTCACAAAGCCGTACTTTTCCAGAATCTGCGGGACGGCCGGCGTATTGTAGGCATTTTCCAGCACAGGCGGGCCATCAAAGCCATCCACCAGCACACCTCGGTTTAACAGGTCATACTGTGGGGCGAGCGGGCCGTAAATCTGCTTGGCGCCGTGCTCTTTGATGAAGCGCACCGCGGCGTCCAGCACCGCGCGGGCATACTCATAGTTTTCAAAGGTTTCAAACAGGCTGATGAAGCCGGAGGGCTCGCCCTGGCGGACCATGTTGCGCAGGTCCACCCCCGCCAGCACCCGGGCCACCGGCGTTTCGTTGTCATAGGCCAGGAACATGCGCTGGATGCCCCTGGACAAAAACTCATTGTTCTTGCCGACCAGGGCTTCTGTCAGGGCAAAACGGCTGGGCGGCGCCCAGTTCTTATCGGCTTTGTAGATGTCAAAGGGCAACTGAATAAAGGGCTTGATATCCTTTCTGTTGGGCTTGACAATTTCTACATGAATCATCTTCGCTCTTCCTTTGCAATCATTCTCCTGTATACAAAGTATACCACCACGCAAGCGTGATGGCAATTCTTTGAACGGCTGTCCGGGACGGCCAATGTTATTCTTCTGGTTCTTTTGTTGGTGCGGGTGTGTGCAGGGCTTCTTCCAGCCTGGTCAGCAGCTTGTCCCTGCCTTCCCCGGTCTGGGAGGACCAGGGAACGATGTCCCAGGGCTGGACGGCCAGGTTGCGCGCCAGCACCGGCATCATCTTGCCCCGCTGTGCTCGGGACAGCTTGTCTGCCTTGGTGGCGGCCACGATGAAGGGCAGGCCGCTGCCGTAAAGGAAGGCGTTCATCTGCCTGTCCCCTTCGCTTGGTTCATGGCGGATGTCAACCAGGTGCAGCACGGACTTGAGCGTTTCCGCCTTGTCAAAGTACTCCCCCATCATTTGTCCCCAGGACTCCTGCTCCTTCTTGGAGACCTTGGCATAGCCATAGCCGGGCAGGTCAATCAGGTGGAAGCTGTTGTTGATTAAAAACACGTTGATCAAGCGGGTCTTGCCGGGGGTGGAGCTGGTCTTGGCCAGGCCCTTCACACGGCACAAAGCGTTAATCAGGCTGCTCTTGCCCACGTTGCTGCGCCCGGCCACGGCGATTTGCGGCAGGCCCCTGCCCGGGAAATCCCCGTAACGCGGCAGGCTGGTGACAAAGACAGCGGATTTAATCTCCATCAGCCTGCTCCAGCGCCAGCGCCAGCGCCAGCACCTCCTGGGCGCTGGACACATAGTGGATGTCAAAGGAATCCCTGATGTATTCGGGCAGCTCCGCGACATCCTTCTTGTTTTCCAGGGGCAGCGCCAGCGCCTTGATGTTGGCGCGGTAGGCCGCCAGCAGCTTTTCCTTGATGCCGCCAATGGGCAGCACGCGCCCGCCCAGGGTGATTTCACCGGTCATGGCCAGGTCCTGGCGCACCTTGCGCCCGCTTAAAGCGGACATCATGGCCACCGTCATGGTCACGCCGGCGGAGGGGCCGTCCTTGGGCACCGCGCCTTCGGGCACGTGGATGTGGATGTCCATGGTGGACTGGAAGTTGTCTGGCAGCTTGTAGGCCTTGCTCTGAGCGCGTACCCAGGACAGCGCCGCCTGGCCGGATTCCTTCATCACATCCCCCAGGGAGCCTGTGAGGGACAGCTTGCCCGTGCCCGGCATCACGGCGCACTCCACCTTGAGCAGCTCGCCGCCCACCTCGGTGTAGGCCAGTCCGATGACCACGCCAAGCATCGGTTCCTTCTCCGGGCGCTCGCGCAGGAAGCGCGGCGGCCCCAAATAGGTTTCAATCATGTCAGGCTTGACGGTCACCGTCTCATTGCCGGTGTCCAGCATCTCCACCGCGGCCTTGCGAACCACCTTGGCCAGGGTGCGCGTCAGGGTGCGCACGCCCGCTTCACGGGTGTAGTCCTCAATCACCTGCTTGATGGCCGCCTTGCCCATGCGCACGCTTCTGGGCGGCAAGCCGTTTTCGGCAATCTGTCGCCGCAGCAGATGCTTTTGCGCGATGTGCAGCTTTTCTTCCTCGGTGTAGCTGGAGACCTCGATGATTTCCATGCGGTCCAGCAGCGGTGCAGGGATGGTGTCCCGGGTGTTGGCCGTGGTGATGAACAGCACGCGGGACAGGTCAAAGGGCACATCCAGGTAGTGGTCACGGAAGGATGCGTTTTGCTCTGAATCCAGCACCTCCAGCATGGCGCTGGCCGGGTCGCCCCGGTAATCGCTGGACATCTTGTCAATCTCGTCAAACAGGAAGACCGGGTTCATGGTGCCCGCCCTTTTAATGCCGGAGATAATATGGCCGGGAATGGCGCCGATGTAGGTGCGGCGGTGGCCGTAGATTTCCGCCTCATCGCGCACGCCGCCCAGGGACAGCTTGACAAACTTGCGGTCCAGCGCCCGGGCGATCGCCTGCACGATGCTGGTCTTGCCAACGCCGGGCGGGCCTACAAAGCACAGGATGGGACCGCGGGGCACCACATGCTCGTCCGTTTTTCTGCGCATGGCCAGGATGGCCAGGTACTCGATGATGCGCTCCTTGACCTTGTCCATGCCGTAGTGATCCTCATCCAAAATGCGGCGGGCGCGGTTTAAGGACAGCTGGTCCTTGGAATACTTGCCCCAGGGCAGCTCCGCCAGCCAATCCAGGAAGTTTTCTGACACCGTGGACTCCGGGCTGCCCGCCATCATGCGCGACAGCTTCTCCAGCTCCTTGTCCGCTTTCTCGCGGGCTTCCTCGTTGAGGGGCACGCCGCTTAATTTCCGGCGCATCTCGTCCACGTCGTCTTCTTCGTTTTCACCCAGCTCATCCTGGATGGCCTTCATCTGCTCGCGCAGGTAGTATTCCTTCTGGGACTTGTCCACCTGCATGCGGATGCGCAGCTGCACCACGCGGTCGATGTTGGCGTTGCGCACCTCACGCGAGAGGATGACGCACAGCTTCTCCAGCCGCTCCTTGATACCAAGGGCCGCGAGCAGCTCGTGCCGCTCCTCCTGGCTGGTGGGCAGGTTGGAAGCGATGATGTCCACCAGCTCATCCGGGTTTTCAATCTTCTTGATGGAACGGATGAGGTCTTCGCTTAAACGGTTGCCCGACTCGGCATAGTGGTCCACGCTCTCCTTGGCAAAGCGCACCAAGGCCTGGACCTCTTCAGAATCCTCCGGCGCGACATTTGAGCGGATGGGCTGGATGCGAGCCACCCATTTTTCATCGTCCTGCTTGATGGACTTGAGCAGCGCGCGGCTTTCCCCCTCGATCAGCACCCGCAGGCTGTTGCCGGTCTGGTGCAGCACCTGTGAGATGCGCGCGACGGTGCCCGCCTCATATAGGTCATCAAGTATGGGCTCTTCCGTTTCATCGTTTTTTTGCATCACCAGAAAGATGCGCTGGTCATCCTCCATGGCGGCATACACCGAAGCCACGGACTTGATCCGCGCGACATCGATGTGCATCACGGTGTGCGGGAAAATCAGGGTGCCCCGCAAGGGCAGGAAGGGGATGGTTTGGGTGGCGGTATTTCTTGCCATACGTTCTCCTTGTACAAAACCTCTCCCGGGATGGCAAAAGGTCCGCTGCCAGAAACTGGCAAGGGGCCGCATGCTGACTCCGAAAGAGGGAAGGGCTTAGGAAGCGTCGCTTTGCTGCGATTTTGCCCGCGCGGCGGGCTTGGTTTTGGCGGTGGGCAGCGCTTTGGGCTGCTTGCGAAGGACAGGCTTGGCGGCTTTTTCCACAACGTCTTTTGTGACCACACAATGGACCTGGTCCACAGCGCCGGGCAGCTCAAACATGGTGTCCATCAAGGCCGCTTCAAGAATGGCACGCAGGCCGCGCGCGCCGGTCTTGCGCTCCACCGCCTGGTGGGCGATGGCCTTGAGGGCCTCGTCTTCAAACTCCAAAGTGGCCTTGTCCAGCTCAAACAGGTACTGATACTGTTTGATCAGGGCATTTTTGGGCTCGGTCAGGATGCGCACCAGGGCGTCCTCGTCCAGGCTGTCCAGCGGCAGCATCACCGGGATGCGGCCCACCAACTCCGGGATGAGGCCAAACTTGACCAGGTCCTCCGCGCGCACCTGGGCCAGCAGCTTGCCAACGCGCTCCTCGTCCTTCTCGACATTGGGCGCGCCAAAGCCAACGGCACGGCTGCCCGTGCGGCTGGCGATGATGTTCTCAAGGCCGTCAAAGGCGCCGCCGCAGATGAAGAGGATGTTGGAGGTGTCAATGGGAATGGTCTCCTGCTGGGGGTGCTTGCGCCCGCCCTGGGGCGGGACATTGGCGATGGTGCCTTCCAGAATTTTCAGCAGCGCCTGCTGCACGCCTTCGCCGGAGACATCGCGGGTGATGGACACGTTCTCGCTCTTGCGGGCGATCTTGTCCACCTCATCCAGGTAAATGATGCCCTGCTGGGCGGCCTGGATGTTGCCGCCGGCCGCCTGGATCAAGCGCAGCAGGATGTTTTCCACGTCCTCACCCACGTAGCCGGCTTCCGTCAGGGAAGTGGCGTCCGCGATGGCGAAGGGCACATTCAGGATTCTGGCCAGGGTCTGCGCCAGGTAGGTTTTGCCGGTGCCGGTCTGGCCCAGCAGGAGGATGTTGGACTTTTGCAGCTCAACCTCCGCCTTCTTGCTGGCGTTGGAACGGATGCGCTTGTAGTGGTTGTACACCGCCACGCACAGGGCGCGCTTGACGCGCTCCTGGCCAATGACATACTCGTCCAGGGTCTTCTTGATTTCAGCCGGGGTCATCAACCGCGGCAGGCCGACGGGCTTTTGCGCCGGGGGAAGCGCCTCACCGATAACCTCGCTGCACAGCTCCACACACTCATTGCAAATGTAGGCCGTGGGCCCCGCGATGAGCTGCTTGACTTCGTTTTGGTGCTTGCCGCAAAAACTGCAGCGCGGCGGTTTTCTGTTGTCCGGGGTGTCCTTAGCCATTCTTGTCCTCAGTGTTTCTGGGTTCGAAAATCTCGTCGATGATGCCGTATTCCTTGGCGTCCTGCGCGGACATGAAGAAGTCGCGCTCGACGTCGTTGGCGATTTTTTCCAGCGGTTGGCCGGTCATCTCCGCCATCATGCGGTTCATCTTGTGCTTGGTCTTTAACAGCCATTCCACCCGGATGTTGACATCAGACGCCGTGCCTTCGGCGCCGCCGGAGGGCTGGTGGATCATCACCTCGGAGTTGGGCAGCGCCATGCGCTTGCCCTTGGTGCCCGCCATGAGCAGGAAGGCGCCCATGCTGGCGGCCATGCCAACGCACACGGTGCGCACCGGGGCTTTGATGTAGCGCATGGTGTCATAAATGGCCATGCCGGCCGTTACAGAGCCGCCGGGGCTGTTGATGTAGAGGTTGATGTCGGCGTTGGGGTTGTCCATGTCCAAAAACAGGAGCTGGGCGACAATGGCGTTGGCCATGCCGTCATGCACCGGGCCGGACAGGAAGATGATGCGGTCTTTCAACAGCCTTGAGTAAATATCGTAGGAACGCTCGGAATTTCCGGAGCGCTCAATCACATAAGGGATCATGTAGTCTGCCATGTGTTCTCCAATCAGCCTTCTTCAGGCTCCTTGTCAGTCTTCTTTTTGCTGGTCTTGGTCGCCGCCTTCTTGGCCGGCTTCTTCTTGCTTTCGGGCTGCTCTTCCTGGCCGTCCTCCAGCGCGCCGCTCACCGCGTCCAGCACTTCCTGGGCGTCAATGGGATCGTGGTGGGGGCCGTCGTGGATGTCCACCTTGGCGGAGCTCTTGATCAGGTCCACCACCTTGCGGCTCATGGCCAGGTCCTTGAAATTCTCGCGCTGCTTTTCATTGACCGTGGCTTTGTAGGTTTCAAAATCCTGGTGGTTGTCCTCGGCGTAGCGCTTGATCTGCTCGTCGATTTCCTCGTCGCTGATTTCGAATTTCTCGGCCTTGGCGATTTCGTCGATGACCAGCTCGGTCTTCACGCCGTTTTTGGCGTCGTCACGGAAGCGCTCGCGCAGGTCTTCCTCGGTGGTGTTGGTGTACATCAGGTAGTCTTCCATGCGCAGGCCCTGGTACATCATCTGCATCTTCATGTTCATGAAGAGGCGGTCAATCTGGCGCTCCACCATGGCCTTGGGGATGTCGCAGTCCGCGGCGTCCACGGCCTTTTGAATCAGTTCGTTCTCCAGCGCCACCTCGGCCTGGCGGTCGCGGTTTTCTTCCAGCTCCTTGACGATGGCCGCGCGGTAGTCCTCAAAGGTCTTGTGCTCGGACACGTCCTGGGCAAAATCATCGTCCATCTCAGGCTTCACTTCCTGGGTGGCGGAGTTGACCTTGACTTCAAACTGGGCTTCCTTGCCGGCCAGGGCTTCGGAGTGGTACGGGGTGGGGAAGGTCACGGTGATGATTTTCTCATCGCCGATGTTCATGCCCACCAGCTGCTCTTCAAAGCCGGGGATGAAGGAACCGGAGTCCAGGGTCAACTGGTGGCCGTCCGCCTGGCCGCCTTCAAAGGGAACGCCGTCCACAGAGCCCAGGTAGTTGATGTTGGCGGTGTCGCCGTTTTCCAGCGCGCGGCCTTCCACATCCTGGGAAGTGGTCATCTTCTGTACGTCGTGGGAAATGCGGTGCTCGATTTCTTCCTCTGACACCGGGTGGAGGTGGCGGGTGCCTTTCAAGCCTTTGTACTCGCCCAATTCGACATCGGGCTTGACAAAGACCGTCAGGCTGAACTGCAGTTCCTTGCCGCTGCCGATCTGGTCGACCTTGACATCGGGCTGGTCCACGGGGAAGAGGTTTTCCTGTTCGACCGCTTCTTCATACAGGTCGGGAAAAATTTTGTCAAAGGCATCATCATAGAAGATGCTTTCGCCGTACATGTTCTCAATGAGCTTGCGGGGCGCTTTGCCCTTCCTGAAGCCGGGCACGTTGATGCGCCCGCGGTTTTTCAGGTAAGAATCCTGCATTGCCGCGTCAAAGTCTTCCGAGGGTACATTGAAGGTGATCTTGTATTGGTTGCCGCTGATTTTTTCCGCCTGGTAGCTCATGTCTGTCCTCCTGATGTTGTGGCGCCGGTATAGAGTAAAGTGCGCCATAGATTAAAATACCATTTATGCCATCTGAATGCAAGCCGCGCGCATCGGCCCTGCGGCGGCCCTTGGAATCTACCCGTTTGGTGCAAAGCAGCGCGCAATATCTTTGAACAGACCGTAAACCTTTTCCCATTGCCTTGTTTGCTTTCCATGGCCAGGCAAAGCATGGTATAATCAGCCCGACCTGACAGTGAGGTGAATGATTTGTCTGATTTGGTCACTCAAAGAATTGAAGCCCTGTTCGCGTCCCTCAACCAGCCGGTCTTCCTGCTGGACAAGCAGGGGCGCTGCGTGGTTCCGCGCCAGGTGGACACCTTCATGCTGCCTTCCAGCCTGCAAGAAGGCGTGCCGGTGTCCAAGTCCGGCTATTTGTTTTTGACCCTGCCCGGCTTTGAAACCAGGACCCTGGCCAGCAAAGACGGCCCGCAGACCAAGGACATCCTGCTGCTGTGCGCGCAGATGATCAACCTGTTCCGACAGGAGCAGGGCATCACAAGGGAGCTGGGCAACGCGCTGAAACGGCTGGCTGAAAACGAGCTGAGCGCCCAGGAACTGGAAATTCTGATCCATGACCACGGCATCAAGCCCGGCCTGTGCCGCAGCGCGGTGCTGATTACCCTGCCGCGCGTCAGTCAGGGCATCAGCCAGGAAATGCTCGCGGACACCATTCCCCTGCAGGAGGACGACCTGCTCATTCCCATCAACCGCCACAGCATCCTGCTGGCGCGGTGCCTGGTGGATGAGGAGCAGGAGGACCTGAAGGAATACGCCATGGCCTTGCTGGACACCCTGCAAAACGAACTGGGCTTGCAGGCCGTCATCGGGCTGGGCCAGCCCATCCACAAGCTGGAAGAGCTTTCGCATTCCGCGCACCAGGCCCGGCAGGCGCTGGACATCGGCAGCGTGTTTTACCCGGAAGCCCAGGTCTACCTGTACAAGGACCTGGTGCTGGAGCGCTTCCTGCTGGACTGCGCGACCGAGCCTGCCAAACAATACATCGCGCTGCTGTTCAACCAGGACACCGAGAAGCTGTTTAGCGAGGAGATGCTGGACACCATCAACGTGTTCATCAACAACAGCCTAAACCTGACCGACGCGGCGCGGGAACTGTACATCCACCGCAACACCCTGGTGTACCGCCTGGACAAGATCCAGAAGGTCAGCGGGCTGGACCTGCGGCATTTCAAGGACGCGATGCTGTTCAAGCTCCTCAATGACCTGCGCAAGCGCGAGCAATCAAGCCAAGCAAGCCGGTAATGCTTTTAATGGAAAGGAAATCTATGATCAAACGACCCAAACACCACCGCGTCAGCCTGTACATCCTGGCCCTGGTCATCCTGCTGGGCCTCTCCCCAGTGTTCGCGCAGGCCAGCTGGTTTAACAGCAAGAAGAATGAAACGGTGACCATCTCCAAGGAAGAGTACGAACGGCTGAAGCAGTTTGAGCTGCTGGACGAGGTCAAGCAGTATGTGGACGCCTATTATTATGAGGAGCCCAACCAACAGGGCATGATGGATGGCGCCATTCAGGGCATGCTGCAGGGCTTGGGCGATGCCTATACATTCTATTACCCGGAGGAAGCCTGGAACAAGATGCAGGAGGACGACACCGGGAAGTACGCCGGCATCGGCGTTCAGATGCTGGGCAACTACGAAGACGGCTCCGTCACCATCATCCGTGTGTTCAAGGACACGCCCGCTGAGCGCGCGGGCCTGAAAAAAGGCGATGTTTTTTACAAGGTGGAAGACCTTGAGGTGACCACCCCCACCATGCAGGACGCTGTGGACATCATGCGCGGCGTGCCGGGTGAAAAGGTCCACATCGAAATTTTTCGCGACGGCGAGGTGCTGCCCTTTGACCTGATCAAGGCCAACATCGTGGTCAACCGCGTGGAATACAAGATGATAGACGACAAGGTGGGTTATATCATCCTGTTTGAGTTTGCCGGCGGCAGCATGGAAGCCTTCAGCAAGGCTTATGAGGAGCTGAAGGGCCAGGGCATGCAGTACCTGATTTTTGACCTGCGCGACAACCCCGGCGGCTGGGTGGGCGACGCGGAGAAGATCGGCAGCATGTTCCTTGATAAAAAAGTCCTGTACTACACCATGGACCGCGCGAGCAACAAGAAGGAATTTGTAACAGGCGCTACCAGCGACACCATGCCGCTGACCCTGCTGGTCAATGGCAACTCCGCCTCCGCGTCTGAGATCCTGGCCGGCGCCATGCAAGACCACAAGCGCGCCTATATCATCGGCGAAGAAACCTTTGGCAAGGGCGTCATTCAGTTTGTCGTGCCCTTGAGCGATGAGAAATCCGGCTTCCAGTTCACCACCGCCCAGTACTTCTCCCCTGATGGGGACAAAGTCCACAAAGAAGGCATTAAGCCGGACCTGGTGGTGGAAATGCCGGAGGAGTTCCTGGACACCTATTTTGACACCGCGGACCTGAGCGACCCGCAGCTGGCAAAGGCCTATGAGCACGCGCTGGATGAATTGAAAAAATAAACGGAGTCAATAGAAAAATCCGGCTGGTATGAAGTGCCAGCCGGATTTTTTGTTGGATAAAGTTTAGTTTTCATCTTCCTCGTATTGGAAGCCTGCCAGGTTCTGGCGAATCAAACGCAATTCGTTCAGCTGGGCGGCGATGGTGTTGTCCACATGGCTTAACACGCCATCCAGCTCCTGCTGGGTCTGGCCGCGCAGCGCCTGGGCATGCTGGTTGGCGTTTTCCAGGATTTCACGCGCCTGGGCTTCCGCGCGCGCCAGCACCGTGGTCTGGGAGACCAGCTCATCCGCCTGGGCCTTGGCGTCCTCAATCATGTTGTGGGCCCGGGCCTGGGCATCGGCCACCAGGGCGCTGACCTCATCCTCGGCCGCCTTGCGGGTCTGGTCGGCATAGGCGTCGGCGTTTTGCTTGGTGGTCTGGGCGTAGGAATTGGACTCGTTCACCGTGCCCTGCGCCTGCGCCATGGCCTGGCGGATGGTTTCCTCCGCCTTGTGGTTGGCGTCCACGAGGATGTGCTCCTCGTTGTCGACGATTTTCTGGGCGTTTTCCAGGGAGGGGTCATAGGCTGCGATCACGCGCTTGAGCAGGTCCACCGCCTGTTGCTGGTTGACCATCACCGTATCAGTCAGCGGGATTTTCTTGGCGTTCTTCAGCAGCAGGGTCAACTCATCCGAGAGGGCGAAAACTTCTGTTCTGGGCATACTTTCCTCCTTCTATTTCCTGTCTTGCTTGTTGTATATATTCTCTAAAACCACCTGCACGCACGGGGGCACGAAGTGGCTGGTATCACCCTTGAGCGTCGCGATTTGCCGGATCAGGGATGAGGAGATGGCGGCGTGGTTGCCGTGCGCGGGCAGGAAGATGGTTTCAAGTCCGGGCAGCAGGAGGGCGTTGGCATGGGCCATGGCGGACTCACTGTCCAGGTCCGCTGTGTTGCGCACCCCGCGGATGATCAATCGGCAGCCATTCGCCTTGGCCAGGTCCACCAGCAGCCCGCTGTCTTGCACCACGGTGATGCCGTCAAGCCCCCGCTCCAGGCAGGCTTGTTCAATCAGTTCCTTGCGCTGCATGATTGGCAGGAAGCCAGCCTTGTCTGGATTGTGCAGGATGGCGATGACCAGGTCATCCACAAAGGCCTTCGCCCGGGCAATCAGCTCCAGGTGGCCGTTGGTGATGGGATCAAAGCTGCCCGGGAAGATCGCTTTCAACGCTGGCCTCCTCTCTGGTGAACAGGTAGACGGCAGTATCGCCATAGCGCTTGCTTTTAATGGTTTCAAGCCCCGCGCAACATTCAAACTGTGTATTGGCGGCCTGTTCCAATAGGATGATACCCTGCTTTGACAGGATGTCCGCGAATCTAACTTCTTTTAGGATGATTCCGGCGTCCATTACATAGGGCGGGTCCAGCAACACCAGGTCAAAGCGCTCTGTCTGGGTCGTGAGGCGCTTGAGCGCCAGCTTCCAGTCCATCTGCAAAACCGTACTTTGGTCCGTTAAGCGCAATAGGCCAAGGTTTTCATGGATGACCCGGGCCGCCTCCCTGCTGTTGTCACAAAAGACCGCGTGCTGTGCCCCCCGGCTTAAGGCCTCGATGCCCAAAGCGCCTGAGCCCGCGAAGAGGTCCAGCACCCTGCCGCCTTCATATAGGCCTTTGAGCAGGTTGAAGCTGGCTTCGCGCACCAGGGAGCGGGTGGGGCGGGTGTCATCACCCTTGAGGGTTTTGAGCACCCTGGAGCGGTGCTCGCCGCCCAAAACACGGATGCCCATCAGACCAGCTGCTTGGGCTGGGGACGGCTTTGCTGCTTCGTCTTGCGCTGCTTTCGCGCCGCCTTGCGGGCATTGGTCGCGATGCCGCTGTGCACCAGGGAGCGGAAGTGCTCACCTCGCATATACCCCACGCCATAGCCCAGGGGCGCCACCAGAATCAGCAGCGGTGACAGGCGCTCAATCAGCAGGATGGCATCAGCATTGCCAGCGCCCGCGATGTTGACAAAGGGAAAGACCAGCAGCCGGACCAATAGGCGCAACACGTCGCTGACACCAATGACAGAGAAGTTTTTGTAGTAATTGAGCGCCAGGCTGATGTCCTGCCGGGATTCATAGCCCTTGACCCAGGAGGGCAGCGCCCCCAGGGTGTAGGTCTCCTTGACGGCAATCAGGGCATGGGCCAGGCACAGCAGCACCAGCGGCAGCGCCCCAATCAGCACTGTGACAAAGCCCTTCATGGGGTGGAAACAGCGCGCCAACTCTTCTTTGGGGATGGGTTTGCCTTCCTGCTGGCGCAGCAGGGCGATTTCGGCATAGGCCACATCGCCTTCGCCTTCCTTCGCGCCGTTGGAGTACATCAGGCCAAAGAAAGCCAGGATGACGGCAACATTGATCAGGACGCGCAACCAGGTGACCTCAATCACCAGCAGCTGCCCCAGGAAAAAATACAGCACAGCGGAAATTAACAGGTATACCAGAATGGTCAGCCCGCGCCGGGCCGCCAGCCCGGACATGGCAATACCTTTCAAATGTGGCTTTTTAATCAGCGGTTGTTTTCCTTTTTGTTTGAGTTTGTTGGTTTGCATTCAGTCCCCCATGCCTTGTTTGATATAGACGCGCGGCACCCGCGCGGAGATGGACAGCAGCACCTCATAGGAGATGGTGCCCAATAGGTTTGCCAGTTCATCCGCGGTGACGCATTCTGCGCCGTCACTGCCAAGCAGCACCGCCTGCTGGCCGGGTTGTACATCTTCCACTTCCGAAACATCCACCATCATCTGGTCCATGCAGACCCGGCCCAGCACATCACAGCGCTTGCCGTGGACCAGCACCTGCGCCTTGCCAGACAGCAAGCGGGCATAGCCATCCCCGTAGCCCACCGCCAGGGTGGCCACCCGCATGGGCTTTGATGCTACGAAGGTGGCCCCATAACTGATGGTTTCTCCACTTTCCACGTACTTGACATGAGTGATTTCCGCCAGCCACTTCATCACCATCTTCAGCGGGACGTCGGTCTTGACCGGAGAGTAGCCATAGGTGGCAATCCCCGCGCGCGCCATGCCATACTGCGCGTCTTCCCGCTTGAGCAAGGCGGAGGAGCCGCTGGTGTGCAGCAGGATATCCTGGGGCAAGCGTGCAATCAGTTCATGGAACCTGCGAAGCTGCCGGTCTGTCATGTCCGATTGCAGGTTGTCAGCACTGGCAAAATGCGTATACGCGCCGGTGAGTTTGACCTTGGGCATGTCAGTGAGCATGCTGAGCAATTCGCTGAGCGCTTCATCGGTTTTGACGCCGATGCGGTTCATGCCGGTGTCCAGTTTGATGTGGACCCGCGCGTCAACCCCAAGGCGCCGCGCGCACAGCTGCGCGTCCTGTACATGCCGCGGGGTGAAAGCGGTCAGCACAAGGCCATGGCGCACCGCCTCACAGGTGGCTTCCAGCCCCTGGCCTGACAGCACCAGGATGGGCAGGGTGATGCCCGCTTCACGCAGGACAATCCCTTCCTCAACCAGGGCCACGCCCAGCCAGTCCGCCTTGGCTTCCTGGGCCGCTTTCGCGATGGGCACCAGCCCATGGCCGTAGGCATCCGCCTTGACGACCGCCATCAACTTGCAGCCCGGCTTCAGGTGCGACCTGATGGCCCTCAGGTTGTCCTTGTAGGCGTCCAGGTCCACAAGGGCGCAGGTCTTGCGTAAGGCGGCAGTTTTGCTCCAGTCCATGATAAAACCTTCCCCCTGAAAATCGGGTGCCTTGATGGCCCTTGATGGCGTGATACCGCATTATAACACACCGCAAAGCAAGCCGCCAAGGCAGGCCAGGAGCGGGTTGTGACAGCAAACAAACAATATTCATGTAAAATTAACGTGCCAAAAACCACAAAACAGGGTATACTGAAGTTGGCCCAAACACCAGTCCTGTTTGGGCCTGCGATTGACAGCGCAAGTGTAACATGAAAGGTGTGTTCTTTATTTCATCCCTCGTATCCACCCTGGTATTCAGCCCCATTTCCCTGCAGGACAAGCCCTGGATGGACCAGCTGCTCAAAAACGGCCACCGCGGCGCGCTGGAGTACAATTTTACATCCAACTTTATCTGGCGTGAGGTGTACAAGCTGCAAGCCGCGCGCTTTGAGGACCGCCTGGTGGTGATGTCCAACCCGGACAATCCCTCCTTTATCTTCCCCAGCGGGCAGGGCCCGGTTGAACCGGTGGTGCACGCCATCAACGACTATGTCAAAGCCCTTGGAAAGCCGCTGGTATTCAACACATTGCTCAACGAGGACCGGGAGAAGCTGGAACAAGCCTTCCCGGACAAATTTTTAGTGGAACCGGACCGCAACGACTATGACTATGTGTATGAGTCCAAGCGCCTGATTTCATTGTCTGGCAAGAAGCTCAGCTCCAAGCGCAACCACATCAACAAGTTTTACATGGAAAACCCCTCCTGGTCCTTTGAAGCCATCACCCGGGACAACCTGGAGGACGCCCACAAGATGAGCCTGGAATGGTGCCTGCAGGCCGGCTGCCGCGACAATGACAGCCTGTTTGACGAGTCCTGCGCGGTGGAACAGGCCTTCAAGCACTATTTTGACCTGGGGCTGACCGGCGGACTGCTCAAAGCGGGCGGCCGCACCATCGCCTTCGCGATGGGCGAGGAACTCAATGAAGACACCTTCATCATCCACATTGAGAAGGCCTTTTACGAGTACCCGGGCGCCTACCAGATGATCAACCAGCAGTTTGTCGAGGCCTTTGCCAAGGACTATTCCCTTGTCAACCGCGAGGACGACGCCGGGGACGAAGGCCTGCGCCGCGCCAAGCTGTCCTATGACCCGACGATGCTGGTGGAGAAAAGCTCCGCCACGCTGATCGCGCCCCTGTGATTCGCCATCCAGACAACAAGGACCTGCCACAGCTGATCAGCCTGTGGGAGGAGGCTTTTGGGGACTCATTTGAGGAAACCCAGGCCTGGTTCAAGGCCCGGCACAAGGATGACAACATGCTGGTGTATGAAGAGGACGGCCTCATTAGCGGCATGATGAGCATGCTGCCGGTTGATTTGATGAGTCAGCAGAAAGCCTACCCCGCCCGCTATGTGTTCGCGGTGGCCACCAGAAAAAGCCACAGGGGGCGCGGCATCAGCAGCCGGCTGTTGGACAAGGCCCATGACCTGATGCGAAAGGAAGGCAGCGTCGCCTCCCTGCTGGTGCCCGCGGAAGACAGCCTCTTTGATTTTTATGGCAAGCGCGGCTATCAGACGCAATTTTTCATTGACGAAGCCCTGGTGGATGGAAAAGACCTTCAAGCGGTTACAGCGGGCGACAGCGCTGCGCAAACTTCTGCCGCGGAGTACTTAAGCGTCAGAAACGAAGCGTTCAGAGACAGCGGGCTCTTTATACGCTGGGATGTGGAAGCGCTGGACTTCATCAGGCAATCTGGCCTGTCAAACGGCGACCAGATGCTGACAATGCGCATCGGCGGCCGTACCGCGGCAGCGGTGTGCATGGTGCGGGAAGGCTATGTCCGGGTGACAGAATTGATCTGTCAGACAGGGGACGTCCCCCGCGCGCTGGCCTTGATTCACCAGCGTTATCAGGCGCGGCATTACCAGGTGCGCATGCGGGAAGGTTCGCTTGGGATGGGCAGCAACCGCCCCTTTGGGATGATTCATTGGCTGGGTGAACCCCTGGCAGTCAACGGCAGCCCGCCCTACCTTTCCTTCGCGAAGGATTAATCCGCAAACGAAAGCAAAGAATCCGCGAGCCATTTCGCGGATTCTTTGCATAGGAGGATCTTTAATAGCTGCCCTCGGTGTCGGACACGATGTCCACCACATCCTTGTGGCGGGAGGTGGCCCTGCGCTTGTTGAGCTCTTCCAGGAAGAGCTGCTCATCAAAGGGCAGGGTGACGGCTTTGCCCAGCCAGCTGGACAGGTGCATGGCGTTGGACAGCATAAGGGCATTGATGCCTTCCGTTCCGTTGGCGACCAGCGGGGTGCCATGCAGGACGTTGGCGGCGAAGGCATTCAGCACGCCCTTGTGCTGGGGGTTGGCGCCATCGGTCTGCACCTCCAATTTTTCCATGGGGGGCTTCGCAAAGGCCTTGTCCGAGGCCTTGCAGAAAGTCCGCTCGTCCACCAGCAGCTTGTCAAAGGTGAGCTTGTCATTCTCGCACACCAGGCGGCCCAGGGTGCCGGTGACCTCCAGGCGGTTGGTGCCAGGGGCGTCCGCGGTGGTGGTGATGAAGACGCCGGTGGCGCCGTTTTCATACTCCAGGTAGGCGGTGACGTCGTCCTCCACCTCGATGTCGTGCCATTTTCCCTCATGCAGGAAGGCGTGCACCTTGACGGGCATGCCGCACAGCCATTGCAGCAGGTCCAGCTGGTGGGGGCACTGGTTGAGCAGGACGCCCCCGCCCTCCCCCGCCCAGGTGGCGCGCCAGGCGCCGGAGTCATAGTAGTACTGGGTGCGGTACCAGTCGGTGATGATCAAGTTGACGCGCTTGATTTCCCCAACTTCACCTTTGTGGATCATCTCATGCATTTTCCTGTACAGCGCGTTGGTGCGCTGGTTGAACATCAGGCCAAAGGTCAGCTCCGGGTGTTTTTTGGCGGCCTCGTTCATCCTTTGCACTTCCAGGGTGTACACGCCCGCCGGCTTTTCCACCATCACATGCTGGCCGTGCTCAAAGGCCAGCATCGCCAATTCCGGGTGCTGGTAGTGCGGGGTGGCCACCAGCACGGCGTCGCAGACGCGGCTTTTGATGAGGTCGCTGCCTTCCTTGAAAACCTGCACGGAACCCGGCAGGGCCTCACCGGCGGCCTTCCGGCGCGCGTCCAGGCGCTCCGCAATGGCGACCAGCTCCACCTCCGGGGCTTCGCCATTCAAAATATACTGGCTGTGGCCGCTGCCCATGTTGCCAAAGCCGATGATGCCCAGTTTTACTTTGCTCATTGGTAGCCTTCCCCTTTCAGAAACTCATAGCTGCGCTTCAAGCAGGCAAAAGGATCCTCACCATAGCTGTTGTCCTGCTCCACCAGGAGGTACTTGGTCGTCCCCTGGGCTTTGAGCAGGTTGAGGATTTTATTAAAGGGCAGGTTGCCTTCGCCGACGACAGCCATGCGCTGCTCAAAGCCCTTGATGGCCATGTCCTTCAGATGCACGCAGGGGATGCGGTCTTTGAGCGCCTGAATGGTGTCGCAGACATCAGCGCCCGCCGCCTGCACCCAGTAGGTGTCCAGCGTGATGCCCAGCACCTCTTGCGGCATCTTCTCCAGGATGACGTCCAGCATGGTCTTGTCAGGGGTGACCCGCTCCCACTCCATGGCGTGGTGGTGGTACATCATCTTTTTTCCGGCTTTGTGGAAGAGCTCGGCCGCGCGCAAAAATTCATCCGCGAAGCCGGCAACGGCCTCCGGGCTGCGGTAGCGCTCGGGCATCATGCCAATGCCGATGTATTGGCAACCCAGGATGTTGTGGTCTTCAATCACACCCTCGGGGTCTTTCAGCATGCGGTCCGGGTTGGTGTGGGTCAGGACGATCTTCAGGTTGTTGTCATCACAGGCCTGTTTCATGAAAGATGGCTTTAAATCCCCCACGGCGGAGAGCTGGATGGTGGTATAGCCGATATCAGCCACCTTCTTCATCGACCGGGCGAAATCGGCCTCATTTTGTGTAAACTCCCTAATGGTATATGATTGAGCGCCAAGCTGCATAGCCTTTACCTCACCTCTTGTATTTGTCGCAGAAACGCTACGCGAAGTATAGCATGATAAGAATGCACGTTCAAACGCTTCAAGCAGAAAAAACCCGGAACAAACTGTTCCGGGTGTGGTGGCCCTAAATTAACTGTATCAGAACTATCGGGCGGGGAATCCCCGTCCGGAAGCAGGTCGCTCAAGGGATAATCTACCTCGTTGGTTTCACCGGTGTAGTTGAAGATCAGCCGGAGCCGATCATCGTAGAGATAGGCCGCCTCCAGGAAGGTGCCGAACAGCTCACGCTGGAAACTGCGGTCCGTCAGCTTGCGGGTGCGGTAGCTGTCCAGCCAGGCGATGACCTGCTCCCTGGTGATTGAAGGGATGAACCGGGCCTCCAGGTCGAGCCGCTCGGTGAGCTCACGCTTCATGGCTTCCAGCTCCAGCAGCCTGTCCTTGGTGGTATCGGTGATGATGCCCTTCTCAATGGCGGCCATGATGTTCTTGATGCCGCGGTTCACATCCGCCAGCTCCGCCTCTGTCTGCTTCGCCTGGCTCTGCTCACGCAGGGACACGGTGTACTGCATGGCATTGTCGGCAATCCACTCAATGACCTCCGGCTGCAGAATGTAATTGCGAATGGCGCTGGCCACCAGGCGCTCTGCCGCCTTCTGCCGGATGTTCTTCTTATGGCAGGTCTTGACGTTGTTCCTAGTCTGGCAGACATAATAGGCGTGCTTGGCCCCGGTGACGGAAGTGCCGGAGCTGCCGACCATGTTCCCCAGGCAGTGGCCACAGAACAGCTTCCCGGTGAGCAGGAAGTCGGACTTTTGCCAGCGGTTGGTGGCCTTCTTTGTGCTGCGCATCTTGAGCTCCTTCTGGACATTGTAAAAGAGATCCCGGTCAATCAGGGCAGGCATGCCGCCTTCTATGCGTACATCCCCAAAAGAGTATACGCCGATGTAGGCCTCATTCTGCAACATGATTTTGAAGCTGTTCTTGTTCCAGGGCTTTTTCTGCTGCGTCTTGACATGCTCGGCGTTCAGGTCCTCGGCAATTTCCGCATAGGTGTCGCCGCGCAGCACCCGCTCAAAGATTTCCTGGACATAGGGCGCCGTGTAGTCGTCCTTGGCAAAGCGGCCATCCTCGCCCTTGCGATAGCCGAATGGAATGACGGTGAGCACCTTACAATCCTTCGCCAGGTAGTACATGCCCCGCTTGATATCCTCGGACATATTCTCCGAGTAGAATTGGTTCATGTTCATCATGTTGCGCCTGGCATAACGGCCTGCGGCGTTGTCGCCAAAGTCCTCTTTGGCGTAGAGAACATTCACCCCCAGGTCATTGAGCTTGGATTCGTTGAGCAGGCCCTGCAGCATATTTCTGGCCAGGCGGCTGCTCTTCCAGGCGATGACCGTGTCAATCTGCCCCTTCTCGGCATCCCGCAGCATGCGTTGAAACTCCGGCCTTCGGTCTGATCGGCCGGAGATGTGATGATCGGCATACACCTTGGTGATGGTATAGCCCAGCTGGGCAGCATAGGGCTTGCACTCGGCCACCTGCTGCTCAATGCTGACATCCGTCTGGTCCCGGCCCTCGGAAAAGCGGGCGTATATGACTGCTGATTTGGCAGTGTTGTCAGGCTGCGTCCGTTTGCTCATAGCCCTCGAACGCCGCCAGCAAAGCCTGTGGAGTAACAAGCAGCCACTCACCTAGGCGGGCTTCAATGGCCTTGACCAGCGCCAGCGCATCCTTCTTTCGCGTCTTGATTGGCGCGGCTGAGTTCCCGGCCAGCACAAAGAAAAAGCGCAGCGGGGTATCGTCCACGCCCCTGGTATCAGCAACCCGGGACTTGCCCTTGGTGTACAACTCTTTGAGGAAAGCGCCAATCTTCACAGCGGCCAGCAGGTCACCCTCGGAAGTCATGCTCTTTAGCTTGGCCAGGGCAACCCGATACTGCGCGGCATCAATATCTCTTACAATGCCAGCAGATGGCAGCAGGCCCAGCTCCATAGCCAACCGAATCATGTGTTTGCAGGGCGCCGACCTTGACTGATTTATGTTGAAGTCCATGCAGGTGCATTTCTCAAGATCAGCCCAGTACATCTCTGAGCTGCCTGCAAACGAAGCCTGCGCAGCCTGACTGTCCAGGCTCAATGGTGTCATTTCTGCGACCAACGCTGAACCGGAACGCTTGTCATCTATGTTCGCCCATAAGCGGGCATTGAGAGCATGGCTCATACTCGACCTCCGTTCGTTGTTGATAAGGGTTTATAGGCCGATGCCCTTGTACATCTCAAAAGTCAGCATTCCGTTAGAAATCCAAACACCATTACCTTCGTTCAGCTCAACTTTGCCAAGAACTTCATTCCCAGTCATGCCGCTGAGCAGCTCCATCACATTGTATGCGCCCTGGGAATCCATCTTTTTCTTGTCAGGGTAAACAACGAGCATTCCCCCGACAACCGAAGAGTTGCTGACTGTTACCTTGTAAATCCCCGCAGGGATGTCGACGCCAACAATGTAACGCCCGGGAGGTACGCCGAGCGATTCGCTCTCTCCGCGAATGAGCAACTCCGCCTCAATCTGCGTTCGCAGCTGGATCAGCTGCTCCAAGGTCATGCCGGCCAGGTCTCCAGATGCCAGGGCGGTGGGGATGGTCAACATCAGGATTGCCAGAAACAAAGCGGTAACCTTTTTCATGGGACACCTCCATCACGCTTTATGTTATTTCCTCCCGGAATGGGCGACAGTTCTATCGTATCTTGGTAAGATGGCAAGTCCACAGGACCAATAAATAGTTTGAGAGGAGACAGTTGGATGTCTGACGTTTTTGCCGACCGCCCAGATAACGCTAACCTTTCACAGGCCGCTGAGGCCTTTTCTCAACTCTCCCCAGATGCGCAGCAGGAACTTATTTACCTGCTGCGATTCCTTTCATTGCCTGAATGATGGTAATCTGCTGATCTTCCGTGAGTGCTGAGAACAATGACATAAACTCCTGCGCCCGCTCGTCGGCTGTGGCGGCGAGCGGCTTTCGTTCCCGGGCCACATCAAAGCCCAGCAGCCAGGCTTCGTTCACATCCAGAGCCTGGGCCAGGATAAACAGGCGGCGCTGGCCGGGCTCGTTAAAATCGTTGATATACTGGCTCAGCTGGGATTTGCTGATGTTGATGCCATACTTTTTGCAAAGCGGCTTGATGAGGTCGTGCAGGTCAACGGCGCGGAGATTGCGCTCATCCATGACCTGCTGTAGCCTGGCGCCTACGGAAACTCTGTTCTCTTCCATGCCGCTGCTCCCTTTTGTTGATATGGAGATTATACCACGGAATACACAAAAAGTTCAACGAATTACAAAAAAAGATTAACTTTTTTCGCAAAAGGGGTTGCAAAGGAAAATTGCCCGTGGTATATTGGCCTCGAAGATTAACTTGTTAATCATCAAAACCGCAGAAAGGAGGCAGATGAATGTTCGACTATTCCAAGCTGATTGGCCGCATCGTCGAGAAGTTCAAGACGCAGAATGCCTTTGCGAAGGCAATGAAAATGTCTGCAAACACCTGGTCCAACAAGATCAACGGGCGCATTGACTTCAAGACTGGCGAAATCCTCAGGGCCATTGAGCTGCTTGGACTGGCTGTTGTGGACATCCCTGACTATTTTTTTACCCAGAGAGTTTAACTTGTTAATCTTTTTGAGTGAAGGAAGGAGGAACGAATGGCAGCAGAGCAGGCCCCGGCACCGGCCATCCGAGTAGAGCTGGACAAGATACCCCGCACCCTGGCAGAGCGGCTTGGCGCCGCGGCCTACGAGGCAACAAGGAAATGGCTTGAATCCCAAGCACAGGAAAGGAAGGAAACATGAAGCAACCCACCACCCCTACCTATGACAACGCCGAGCGGCTGTGCGAATGCTGGAAGTGTGAACTGTCCTATGGCAACGGCGGCGATTGTCCCTTTGACCAAAGCTGCAGCGGCACCCGGTGGACCTACAACGAGGCGGCCTGGGGCTCTGCAAGAAGCTGAAGGAGGCAGCGAAATGAGCACAAAAAAAGAGGCCGGTCTGCTGGCACAGCCCGAACCTCGACCAATGGAAACCACCAACAGTATAGGCATCGAGGCCGAAACTGTCAACGCCCTGCGGGAGCTGCGCCTGGGCCGTGAAATCTCCGCCGCCGACATGGTGGCCACCGTGCAGGCCCTCTACCCCCGTTACGACAAACACCTGCAGAGCAAGGCGGAGCGCAGCCACCTCTACGGCATCCGGCTCTGTGATGACGCCATGGCCGCCCTGGTCAAGGCCTACGCCCCGGACAAGGAGCCGGATCCTAAGCCCAAGGCGCCTGAAATCCGAACTAACCCCTGCCGACTGGTCGTCCGGGTGAGCGTCGAGGACTACAACCTACTGATGGACCAGCAAAGAGCCGAGGGGTTCAGCACCACCCAGGACTGGCTGTATAGCCACCTCAAGAAATATTTGAAAGCAAAAGGAGCATACCAATGAAAGTGGTGATCAACCACCTGAGCATAAACAACTTCAAGGGCATCAAGAACCTTGACCTCCCCTTCGAAGGCCGCAGTGCCACCGTTGCCGGCAGGAACGCCACGGGCAAAACCTCCGTTTATGACGCTTTCCTGTGGCTGCTGTTCGGCAAGGACAGCAGCGGCGCCTCCCGGTTTGATGTCAAGCCCCTGGATGCTGCCGGCGAGCGCATCACCGGCCTGACCACCGAAGTGGAGGCCCGGCTGACCATTGATGGCAAGCCCGTCACCCTCAAGCGCGCACTCATCGAAAAGTGGCGCAAGGTTGTCGGCAGCCCCGATCCCATCTACGACCGGGACGAAACCGCCGCCTGGATTGATGAAGTCCCGGTGAAGCTGGAAAAGGAGTACCAGCCCTACATCCAGCAAATCTGCGGGGATGAGGAAACCTTCAAGCAGCTCACGGTGCACGGCGCCTTCATGCAGCTGCCCTGGGAACAGCGGCGCAAAATGCTGCTGGAGGCTTCCGGCAAGGATGTTGATTCGGTCATCCTGGCCAGGCCGGAGTTTGCAGGTGTTCCCTCGTTGCTGAATGGGAAAAGCCCGGAAGACACCAAGAAGCGCCTCAAGGAGCAGCAGAAGCGGTTCAACGATGAGCTGAAGCTGCTGCCCGCCCGAATTGATGAGCAGCGCCTGACCAGGCCCTCCATCACGCAGGCTGAGCTGGATGAGGCGGATAAGAACATTGCCCGGCTGCAACAGGAAGTCGACTTCCTGGATGCCCAGATGGCTGGCTCCGAGCTGGCCTACAAGAAGGCCGGTGAGCTGATCACCAAGCAGCGAGAGATATCCCAGCAGCTATCCGACCGCCAAGCAGATCTTCGCCTGCAGCACAGGCAAATCGTGTCCGACCTGTCGATGGATGTGTCCACCTTGGAGGGTGGCCTGACCTTAAAGCGCAGACTGCTTGATGGAATGATTGACAACATCAATCGCGCCCAGCAGCAAGTAATCCTGAAAACCGAAGAAAAGGACGCCCTGCTGGCTCAATGGGAAGCGGTGAATAGCACGCAATACATCCCGCCTGAGCTGGATGGCACCTGTCCTACCTGCTCCCAGCCGTACCCCGCCTTTCACCTGGAGCAGATCCGGGCTGGCCACGAGGCTGCTTTCGACGATGAGCAGGAGGCCAAGCTTGCCCGCATCAACGAGCGCGGGAAAACCATTGCCGACCAAATCCAACTCAAGCAGTCAGAAATCAAGAAATATCAGGCGGATGCAGCTGAACTGAAAGCCGAAATAGCCTCCCTTGAGGAGCAACTGGCCAACGCCAAGCAAAAGGCGGCCAACGCACCGCCCCCGCCGAACCCCGAGGACGACCCCACGTGTCGCGGCCTGCAAGCCCAGCTGGACGACATCAAGGCCGCCCTGGACACGCAGTCCTCTGATGAGGGCCGGGAGGCCTATCAGGCTATGCGCAAGGGCTTGCAGGAAGAAATCAAGGACTGGTCTGCAAAGCTTGGCCAGCAAGCCCTGATGGAGCTGGTGGACCAGCGCATCGCGGAACTGGAAACCCAGAAGAGGGATATCGGGCAGCGGTTGGCCCTGATCGACCGCGACCTGGACCTGCTGGCCGCCTATGTATCTGCCCGGTGTGAAGCCATGGAAGGCTCCATCAACGCCATGTTTGACACCATCCGCTGGAGGCTCTTCGAGCTGCAGAAAAACGGCGAGTACGCCGATGTCTGCCGAGCCACCGTGAACGGCGTCAGCTACGAAAGCACCCTCAACAATGCCGCCCGCATCAATGCTGGCATCGAGATTATCCGGGTGTTGTCCAAGGCGAAAGGCACCAGCGTTCCCTGCTTCGTTGACAACGTGGAAGCCGTGAACCGGGTGGCGCAGACAGGCGGCCAGATGATTCTGCTGCGCGTCACTGAAGATCCTGTTCTCACTCTCACAAAGGAGGCCTAAGCCATGAAAATCGAGCTTGTCACCCAGGAGGCAACCCCTTCCCTGCGCTTCACCCAGATGGTGGAACGCCAGTACTCCACCGAAGTGGGCCACCTGGACATGTCAGACCACGAGCGGCAGCTGCTTCAGCACCTGTTCATCAAGTGCGACAGCGCCTTCATCGAGGCCAACGCCAAGCAAGGCAAAGACCAGTTGCCCATCGTCTGGAAGAACATCAACATGACCAAGTTGGCCATCGATGCGGTGCACCGCATCCGGCTGGGTCTGGACGCACTCATCCCGGGTCATGTGTTCCCCATTGCCTACTTCAACAAGGACACCAAGCAGTACGACATCGACCTGCGCATCGGCTACAAGGGCGAGGCCTACTACATCCGCAAGGCCTCCATGCGCCCCATCAAGGATATCCGGGTGGAGCTGGTGTTCAGCACGGATGAGTTCATCGTCTACAAAAAGGGCCTGTCCTCCAAGGTGGAGGGCTACGACTTCAACATCAAGCAGCCTTTTGACCGGGGCGACCTGGTGGGCGGCTTTGCTTACCTGGAGTACGAGGACGACAGCGAGAACGTGCTGATTGTTCTTTCCAAGAAATCCTTTGACAAGTACCGCAGCCTGGCCAAGAGCGCCACATTCTGGAACCAGTGGTACGAGGAAATGTGTTACAAGACCCTGGTTCATCGCATCTCTGACAAGGTCACCATCGACCCGCTGAAAATCAGTGCCCAATCCATTGCCGCTGTCCAGGCGGATGTGGAGCGCCCGGAGCCGGTCGCTCTTCCCCAGCAGCCAACCGTAGTTCTTGACCTTGACCCGGATGCCCTGGCGGAGCCACAGCCTGCGGCTGAGCCCCTTGAGGTGCTGGGTGAAATACGCGACCCGGAAGAAGCGCCGGAGGCTGAGATGGAGCCAGCTGATGAAACGCCTGTGAAGGCGAAAAGAAAGCCTGCGTTCTCATGATGACCTTGCAGGTAGTGGCCACCGGCAGCACAGGCAATTGCTACATCCTGTGGAACGAAGGCCGGGCCCTGGTGCTGGATGCTGGCGTGAAGGCCAAGCGGATTATCCAGGCGGTGGGCTATGACCCCGGTCTGATTGACGCCTGCCTGATCACCCATGAGCACGGTGACCACTGCCTGGGGGTGGCCGACCTGGACGCCATCGGCGTGCCCTGCTACGGCACAACAGGTACAGCCTCCGTGGTGTCAGGGCTGCGCTCTGACGGCTACGTGAAGGACAACATCCGGGCCTTTGGTGACCTGCTGGTGTTGGACTTCCCTACACAGCATGACGCCATTGCGCCCTGCGGCTACCTGATTACCAACCGAAAGACCGGCGAGCGCTTTGTCTACATCACCGACACCCACTACCTGACCTTCAGCTTTCCCGGCGTCAACTACTGGCTGATTGAATGCAACTACATGGAAAGCCTGCTGGATGAGGACACCCCCGCCTACCTGCGCAACCGCCTGAGGCAAAGCCACATGAGCCTGGAGCGCCTGACCACCCTGTTCATTGCTGAAAACTTGACGGACTGCCGGCAGATCATCCTCTGCCACGCCAGCCAGGGCAGGTCGGACAAGACGGTCATGGTCAAAACAATTGCTGACGTCACGCGAAAACCGGTTGCAATGGCAGTGCCCGGCATCAGGTTTGACCTGAGCCTGAACCCATTCTGATAAGGAGGCGCGAACATGAAAGGCTGGCCGAAGGACCTGACCATCGGGCTGGATGGGGTGCAAAACCTCACGCTGGCCATCCTGGGCGACTTCCGGGAAGAGTTCAAGAAGCTCAAGGACACGCCGGTGGATGTGCTCATCAAAAAGCACCGCAGCCTCAGAAGTCTGGATGCCAACGCTTACGCCTGGGTGCTGATCAACAAAATCGCCGAGGCCATCACCCCGCCCATGGACAAGCAGGAAGTCTACCTGCTGATGCTTAGGCGCTACGGCCAGGGCGGGCAGGTGTCCATCCAGACCAGCCAGTTTGAAAGCGTCATCCGGGAGTTTGACTACCACAAGGTCATCGGCACCGGCATGGCTAACGGCAAGGAGTTCACTCACGCCGATGTGCTGGTCGGCAGCTCCAAGTACGACACCCGGGAAATGGCCGTCCTCATCGACGGCATCATCCAGGAGGCCCGGGACCTGGGCATCGACACGGACACGCCGGAGCAGATCGCCCGGTTTAAGGAAAGGTGGGAAGGAAAGTAATGGACCCTATCACCCTTGAATTCATCGGATGTGACAGGTGCGGCAGGCCGGTTTACGAACACGATGGCCGCCTGTACGTCGATACGGATCCGCGGCAGCATAAAGCCCCGAGGCTTTGCACCAAGCTCAGAAATGCCTTCGACGGGGAGCCTGACACCCCCATTGACCATCAGGTTCAGATCTCCTTCATCCCCCATCGGGTTACCTGGGGCATCAAATGAGCATCACCAAGCTCTGCGACTACTGCGGCCAGCCTGCCCTGTACACCGACAGTGCTGTGGTCTACGGCCGCAGCTACGGGATGATCTACTACTGCCCCCCGTGCCACGCCTGGGTTGGCGTGCACCGGGGAACCGACAAGCCTCTGGGGCGCCTGGCTAACGCCGAGCTCCGGGACTGGAAGAAAAAGGCGCACGCTGCCTTTGACCCCCTCTGGCAAGGGGGCCGCATGAAGCGGAACGCCGCCTATGCCTGGCTGGCCCAAAAGCTGGGCATCCCCGAGAAACAGACGCACATTGGCATGTTCGATGTCCGGTTATGCCAGCAGGTCGTCAGGATCTGCACCAACGAAAGGAGTTAGACCATGGAAAACACCAACATCCCCGCCCCCATCCTGCAGCTTCGCCAGGACGACGTGGTGGCCATTCCCCTGGAGCGCTACGAGGAGCTGATTGAGTTTGAGACCCGCCTGGGCATGCTGCGCAAAATGCGCTTCATCGAAGTGGTTCAGAACAACAGCACCTACATCCAGTCCGGGGACTTCGTGCTCGGCGGGATGGTCCTCGAAGCCCTGCTGTCCAACCAAGACAAGGCCAAACAGCCCCAGGAGGCCGCCGATGGTTAAGGCTGCCGCATGGACGCCGCATCAACTGGCGCTCCTTAAAAAACACTACCCCCACGAGCGCTCCATCGATGTTGCCAAGCGTATCGGGCGAACTAAATCAGCAGTAGACCACATGGCAAGCAGGCTGAAAATTGGTAAGGATCCGGCGTCCATGTATCGAATCAAGGCAAAAGCCATGAGAGGGGCTGCCTCCGGAAACTTCAAGGGCTACCGTCGCAAAACATCCAAAGGCTATGTCACTCTCTATCGCCCTGGTGAAGAAGGAACTGACAAAAACGGAATGATTATGGAGCATCGATACCTCATGGCACAACACATAGGCAGGCCTATTGCTCCAGATGAAGCGGTTCATCACATCAATGGCGTCAAGACAGACAATCGCATTGAAAACCTCCGACTGATGGATTTTGGCGAACACTCAGCACTTCATAACAAAGAGAGGAACAAGCAAGCAGTATGAATCGCATTTTCTTAATCGGAAATTTGTGCAGGGATCCTGAGCTTCGCTCCACCCAGGCAGGCGTGGCGGTCTGCACCTTCACCGTGGCGGTCAACCGCCGCAAGCAGGGCGCCGAGGCCGGCCAGCAGGAAGCCGATTTCTTCCGGGTCACCACCTGGCGGCAGATGGCTGAGAACTGCAACCGCTACCTGGCCAAGGGCCGCAAGGTTGGCGTCACCGGCACCCTCACCATGCAGGCCTACACCGGCAACGATGGCATGCAGCGCAACAGCCTGGAAGTGCAGGCCGATGAGGTCGAGTTCCTCACGCCCCGCTCCGAACAGGGGGCCGCACCTGGCGGATATGCGCAAGCGCCTCAGCAGTCCGCTGACGCCCAGGCCGGCTTTGTTCAGGTCGAGGATGATGACCTGCCCTTCTGAATGACCCAGCGGGGGGCGCTAGCCCCGCCCCCGCATTTGACCAATCACCGCCAGGGCTGGCAATTCCCTGGCAGAAAGAGGAAACCGTGAAAGTGATTATCAAGAAGCCCGGCTGCATCGGCCAGGCGAAAGACATCGCCAACACCCTGGAGGCCCTGCAGGCCGAGGTCGGCGGCTACATCGAAACCGTCACCATCAATAGCAGGCTCGTGGCCATCGTGCACGAGGAAGGCCGTCTGATCGGCCTGGACCCCAATGTACTGGGCCTGGTTGGCACCATCGTGTTTGTCGGCGCACCCA
Source organism: Clostridiales bacterium (assembly GCA_012521895.1). GTDB lineage: Bacteria > Bacillota > Clostridia > Christensenellales > Aristaeellaceae > UBA6115. Next base: position 35,464 of record JAAYLK010000018.1, on the reverse strand, counting down.
CAGACGATCTCCCGGACGAGTTCGCAGACATCGACGACCAGTCGGCGCAGCTGCTGGAAGCGGGCTACATCCCCGTGGAGAGCAAGGGCAACGCCTGGCTACAGGAAGGAGCCTTCCCATGCTGAGTGACCTGCTGTTTCTAACCCTTGGCTGTGGCCTGGGCGCCTGCGTGATGAAAATCGCCGTGGACTACAAGGACAAACACCTTCGCCGGGAAACGGCCAAAACCGAGCATTACAGAGCCCAATACGAGAAGACCAGGGTAACCCTCGCCTTCTACCAGGGAAGCGCACCAGCCCTTGTTGCAACTCCAAATGACGATACCTTAGCACCCCTGCCCCTGGACCTGTTCACCCAGGATGACCAGGAAGCCCTCAACCAGGGCGTGCGGGTGGTGAAGACCAGGAAGGGAGGCGCCAGATGAGCCAGGACACCGAGAAGTGCTTCAACTGCGGAATCTATGTGCCCGAGGGCCGGCAAATCTGCCCCACTTGTGAGCGGGAGGCCAACACCGGCATCAACTGCAAGACCGCCGAGGGCGTGCTTCGCAAGTGGCGTCCTGCCATCATCCGGGCCGCCAAGGCGCACCCTGCCAAAATCATTGACCAAAACGCTGTCTACGAGCTTGGGAAGATCGGCCTGCCCTTCTTCCTGGCCGAGCTGGCGGACCAGCAAGACCAAAACCACATGACCAGCTCACGCAACCTGCTGATTGAGGCCATTGCCCATACCCGTGTCCTGGTGGAGCGCCTGGCCATCGTGCACTGCTCCTCCGCTGAGGACGCCGACGCCTACCGCTTCTACCTGGAGCAAGCGGCGCGGCAAAGTGACCCGGGAAGGGTCAAGAGGTGAGCCATGGCATCGGTTAAATGGATCAAGATTGTCGTGGATGTGTTCGATAACCAGAAAATCAAACAGATCGAGGCCCTGCCTGAAGGGGATGGCATCATCGTCATCTGGTTCAACATTCTTTGCCTGGCTGGCACCATCAACGACAACGGCATGGTCTATCTGACGCGCGAGATCCCCTACACCGAGGAAATGCTGGCCACACACTTTCGCCGGCCGCTGAACCTGGTGAAGATGGCGCTTAGCGTGTTTATGCGGTTTGGGATGATCGAGATCATCAACGACATCATCTATATTTCCAACTGGGAAAAGTACCAGAGCGCTGAGAAAATGAGCGAGATCCGCGAGTACAACCGCCTGGCCCAGCAGCGCTCTCGCGCGAAGCGGCGCCTGCTGGCTGCTGACAAACCAAACGCTGTCAATGACATGTCAATGACAAGTCAACCGTGTCACGACACAGATATAGAAGTAGATATAGATATAGAAGTAGATACAGACATAGAAGAGAAGAGTAAGGGTGCTGACGCACCCTCCCCCACCCCTGCCCGCAAGAAGCGTCCAGCCCCTAAGCGGCATAAATACGGCGAACACGGACAGGTGCTGCTTTCCGATGAGGAATACAAGCGCCTGGTGGCCGACCTTGGCGAGGAGGAACTAGCCCGGTGCATCCGCTACATCGACGAATCTGCAGCCTCCACCAAGAACAAGAACGGCTGGAAGGACTGGAACATCGTCATTCGCAGATGCAGCCGGGAAGGCTGGGGGCGTAATGTCAGGCAGGCGGCCACCGCCAAGGTGGACACCCTGGGCGTATTGCGCCAGATGCTGGAGGAGACCGATGACAACCGCTGAGGTTACCAAGCTGGTGGGGCTGTTGGTTGTTGCCTATCCCAGCTACGACCGCTTCAAGGACCAGGACCACATCCGCAGCACAGTAGCGCTTTGGAGCCAGATGTTTGCCGATGATGACTTTCGCCTGGTGCAGCTGGCGCTGGAAAAGCACATCGCCACCAGCAAGTGGCCGCCCAGTATTGCGGAGCTCCGCGACATCATGGCGGACATCCAGCAGCCCGGGCTGCTCCCGGTGGATGAAGCCTGGCGGGCTGTAACCAAGCTGATGGGCATGCACGAGCGCCTGTACGGGCCTACTGCAGAACACCTGCCCGGACCCATTGCCCAGGCGGTAGACACCGTGGGTTACGACCAGCTGGTCGAGCTGAGCCGGGCGGCCGCCCAGGGCCGCAGCAACAAGGTGGGCCTGGACCGGGTGGCCTTCACCCAGGCCTACGAGGCCATCCGGACCCGCATCAGAGAACACGCCGGGCTGCCCGGCAAGCTCCAGGTCAGGCTGAACAACGCCCGCCAGCACTATGCCGATGGCAGCGAGAAGCTGATCCTCCGCCTGGAGGAGCAATACCAGGAACGCTGGGAACGGCAGCACCCCTCTGTCCAGCTGCTTCAGGCAGCTGATGAGGAAGAGCCGCTCGGCCTTCCGGAACCCGATTGATATCAAGCCCAGGGGGCTTGTAATAAAAACGAAGGAGACCCAAACCATGGAAACCACCAAGACCATTCAGATGCTCCCCGTCGCCGAACTCAAGGCGCACCCGCAAAACCCCAGGCGCGACCTGGGCGACCTGACGGAACTGGCTGACAGCATCCGAGAAAACGGCGTGCTGCAAAACCTGACTGTCGTGCCCTGGCTGGGCGAGGTCACAGGCCAACCCACCGGAGATTACAAGGTCATCATTGGCCACCGCCGCCTGGCAGCGGCGAAGCAGGCCGGGCTGACCGAGGTGCCCTGTGTTGTCACCATGATGACCCCCGCTGAGCAGGTCAAGACCATGCTCATGGAAAACATGCAGCGTTCCGACCTCACGCCCCTGGAGCAGGCAGACGGCTTCCAGATGATGCTCGACCTGGGCGTGACCCTGGACGAGGTTGTTCAGGAATCCGGCTTCTCTGAATCTACTGTGCGCCGCCGCTTGAAGCTGCGGGAACTGGACCGCCAGACCCTGGAAGACAAGCTGACCCAGGGTGCCACCTTGATGGACCTAATCAAGCTGGAGCAGCTGACGGACGAGAAGGCCAGGAACAAGGTCCTGGCGACTATCGGCACCAACAACTTTGAGTATGCGCTGAACCAGGCCCTGGCCGAGCAGCAACGCAAGCTGAACAAGCCCTTGTGGATTGAGTTGATGAACAGCTTCGCTCAGCAGATCCCGAGCGAAGAAAACAACAGCCGGAAATGGGAATACATGGGCTGGCACTCCTTCGCTGAGGACCCCCAGGCGTTCACGATTCCCGGGGATGCGCAAACAGAGACCTATGGCTACACCCTGGAATCCGGCAACTTCACGCTCAGACGCCAGCGTGCTGAGGGCGAGCAGAAAGAGGACAAGGAAAAGAGCGAGCTGGAGCTGCAGGTCGAGAACATGGAGCAAGCCCTGGAAGAAAGCTCCATCGCCGCCTATCAACTCCGCCTGGCCTTCATCCAGGGGCACAACCTCAAAAAGAAGAGCATCCCAGACGCTCTGCACTTCCTGATGTCCTCGCTGGGCATGGGCCGGAGTGTGGATTCAGGCGCTCTTGGAAACATCCTGGGCGTCCCCCGGGATTTGAAGTGGCAAGAACAAGACGAAGCACGCAAGGAAGCCTTCACGAAGCTGCTGGCCACTGACCCGGATAAGGCGCTTCTGTTCCTGGCCTATGCCACATCCTGGGACAGCAAGGGCGCTGGTTACTTTGATACCTCCTGGCGCACGGACCGCTTCCCGCTTTTCAGCGATAACGAAAAGCTCAACCGCCTCTATGACTTCCTTGAATTGCTGGGTTATCAGATCAGTGACGAGGAGCAGCTGCTCATGAGCGGCGAACACCCCGCCTTCCAGCCTGGTAAGGAGCAGCAGGCCAACGAGCCGGACGAGGAAGACGATGAGGACAATGAGGAGGACGCTGCCGATGACTGATGCGCTCTCCTTGACCGAGAGCCGCTAGGCGGAGCGGGGCTTCTACCCCACTCCCGCCCAGGTGGCGGCCAAGATGCTGGAAGGCATCGACTGGACGTTGATCCAGGATGTTCTGGAGCCCTCCGCTGGCAAGGGCGACCTGGCAAAGGCGGTGGTGACCCGCCTGTCCGGCCGTTCCTACGGCGGAAACGACCGCGCCCGAGGGCAAATTGACTGTGTGGAGTTGGATGAAAACCTGTGCCACATCCTCAAGGGCAAGGGCTTCCGGGTGGTGCACGATGACTTTCTGACCTATGAGACACACAAGCAATACGACCTCATTTTGATGAACCCGCCCTTCTTTGAGGGCGACCGCCACCTGCTGAAGGCCCTGCGGATGATTCGCCGCGGCGGCCAGGTGGTCTGCCTGTTGAACGCAGAGACCATTGAGAACCCCTACACCTTCGCCCGCAAGGAGCTGCTCAAGGCCCTGGATAGCGCCGATGAGCACAGCATCACCGACCTGGGCTATGCCTTTGAGCAGGCCGAACGAAGCGCCCGGGTGCGCGTGTACATGGTCAAAGCGACCATCGAATATCAGGAAAGCACCAGTGACCTAATGGCCGATTTGCGCAAGGCCACGCCGATCCGCGAAGTGGAGCGGGACGATATGGGGCACATCATCAAGGGGGACTGGCGGGAAGCCATTGTTGACCACTACAACTACGAGCTGGCCTGCGGCGTCAAACTGATCCGGGAATGGCAAGGCATGAGGAAGCTGCTGCAAAGCAGCCTGAAAAAGGACGCCTATTCGCAGAGCATCCTTGAGCTAAACATCCACGGAGAGAAGCATAACAGCGCCAGCGTCAACCGCTTTGTTGAGCAGGTGCGCTACAAGTACTGGGAAGCCCTGTTCAGCCAGCCGGAATTCGTTAAGCAGCTGACCAGCAACCTGCAATCCGACCTGCACCGGCGCTTGAGCGAGCTGCGGGATTACGAGTTCAGCGCCTACAACATCCTCACCCTCCAGCACGAGCTGAGCAAAGAGGTCATCGGCGGTATCGAAAAGACCATCATGGACCTCTTTGATGACTGGACGCGCAAGTACCACTGGGATGAAAACAGCCAGAACCGGCACTACTTCAACGGCTGGCGCACCAATGACGCCTTCGCTGTCAACAAGAAGGTCATCATACCCATGTACGGCCTGGAAGACCGCTGGAATGGCAAGGGCGGCTTCCGCCTGAACTTCCAGACAGGCCAGAAGCTGTCGGATATCGAGAAGGTGTTTGACTACCTGGACGGCGGTCTGACCACAAGCCTGCGCCACGCTGGGGAGGTCGTTCAGGATGCCGTGGACAACGAAGGCCAGAACCGCAACATCCCCTGCAAATACTTCGAGGTCACCCTGTACAAGAAGGGCACCTGCCATATCAAGTTCACCGACATGGATGTGATTCAGAAGTTCAATCTGTTCGCTGCCCGGGGCAAAAACTGGCTGCCGCCCTCCTATGGCAAGAAGCGCTACAAGGACCTGGACGCCGAGGAAAAGGCGGTCATTGACAGCTTTGAGGGCGAGGAAAGCTACAACCGCGTCCTGGCCCGGCCGGACTACTTCCTGACCGATGCCAGCCAGATGCTGAGATTGGAGGCCGGAGCATGACCGAACCTGTATTGATGCCCGGAAAGTGGATTACCCTGCGGCAGTGTATCCGCTCAAGCCACGCAAGACAAAAGTCTATGCCATTCACCCCAAGGACGTCCTGGCGCGGCTTCGCTTTCTTCCCCAGGGACAACACCGTGTACGAGGCTGAATGCCTCAAGACCATCACCGGCTGGATTCAAACGCTGAACCAATCGCATCGGGAGCAACTGAAAGCCAGGAAGGAGGCGCAAGCATGAAAACCATTGAACAAATCAAACTTCAACCCAGGCTGATGATCCTGGACCTTGCCCCCGATGGCGGGCGAGCCTGGGCTGAGCTAGCCAGCACCAAGAAGGCGCAGCCTGCCGCCGTCATCTTTTCCTGGGGCGGCGGTTGGGACCATGTGAGCGTGAGCTTCAAGAATCGCATCCCAACCTGGGAAGAGATGGCTGAGGTCAAGCGCATGTTCTTTCACCCGGAGGAAACAGTCATCCAGTACCACCCCCGGGAGGAAGATTATGTCAACAACCATCCCAACTGCCTGCACCTCTGGCGCAACCAGGACAGCGAGACCCCGCTGCCGCCCTGGTGGATGACCGGCCTCAAGCCCGGCGTCACCAAGGAAGAAGCCATCAAGGAAGCCGCCGCCTATTTCAAGGAACGGGCTGATCAAAAGGAGGTCAAGAATGGAAATCCACGATGATGAGTTGTATGTCATGACTTTACGAACAAGAACAGGCGTGACAATGGAAATGACCGTAAAGGGGGAATATGCAGATGCTGTACAGCGAAAATTGCTGTATGGACAGGACGATGCCCCCGTATACATTCAGAACGAGCTTGGAGAGGAAATCGTTATCCGCATGCAAGACATCGAATACGTGAAAGTGAGAGAGTGAACATGAGCAGTTTAGCAAGGACCATCCGGCGCCGCGCCCAGCGGGAGCGCCTGAACACCGTGGCCAGGCGCGTCTGCCCGGACTGCGGAAGTGTCCTAAAAGCCAACTCGGCCACCGCCTACACCTGCAAGAAGTGCCAGAAGCGCTTCAAGCCCAAGCCCAAGCCCAAGAAGGCATGAGCGGCCGCCGTACCAAGAATGTGCGCCGGGGAAACCTGCCCACCAAGCGCTTTGCCGATGACAGGCTCTCCGGCGACCAAGCCCCCAAGAACCACACGGCCCAGGCCAAGCGCCCATTGCGCAAGCTCAAAGAACTTCTCTGCGATCGCGGATATCACACGGACGGGGCGGCCTGCCCCTCCTGTGAATCCCCCTGCAGGTTCGGCGAGGAGTACCTGGCCCGTCAGAAAGAAGGTGACACCCTGTGAACGAATCCACCTGCCGCGCTTGTGGGAAGCCCATCATCTGGATGAAGACCAAGGCCGGCCGGACCATGCCCTGTGATGCCAGGCTGCAGCTTTACTGGCAAAGCGACGAGGGCAGCCAGCGCATCCTCACCCACGCCGGAGAGCTAAAGCGCTGCGAGCTGCACGGCATCCCCGAGGAAGCCAGCGGCATGGGCCGCACGCCCCACTGGGGCAGCTGCGCCCAACCTGACCAATTCAGAAAGAGAGGGAAAGCCAATGAACCTGGAAGAGTTTAGGGAACTAATGGACACCGACGCCCGCAAGCGGGCCGAAGCCCAGGAGCAGACCATCAAGGAGCTGCATAAGAAAATCGCTGATCAGCAGCGGGAAATCGACCACCTGCGGAACCAGCTGAAAGGCGGGGCCAAGTCATGAGCAAGCCCATTCCAGTCACCGACCTGCTCAAGCCGTTCGAGTCCAAGAAGCTGTTGGAAACCGACGAGGTCTACATCAAGCAGATGATGGAGCTCACGGTTGAGCTCAACGCCCTGGCCGAGAAGGCCGGCGTGCTGATGAAGTCCTACGTTGAGGCTTATCAGAAAATCACCGCCCCGGCACGGCTGAGGCCAAGGGAGGCACCTCATGAGCAATGACGGCCCACGCTGCCCCAAGTGCGGCATGAGCATGGTGGCCAAGAAGGGCCACCTGCATGATGACCAGGACCAGAGCCGGCGCACCGTTCTCTATGTCTGCTGGAACTGCGGAAACAAGGAACCCTGGGAGGTGAGCATGCCATGACCATCACCTTCACCGTCCTGGGTGAGCCGGTGGGCAAGGCCCGCCAGCGGGTGACCCGCTTTGGCACCTATACTCCCCAGGCCACTGTCCTCTACGAGAACCTGATCAAGACCGAGTACCGCCGCCAGTGTCACGACCACCGCTTTGATGACAAGCAGCCCCTGCGCATGGAAGTCCGGGCCGAGTACCTGATTCCGGCCTCCGCATCCAAGGCCAAGCGGGCCGCCATGGCTAAGGGCGAGATCCGGCCCATGAAAAAGCCCGACTGGGACAATGTGGGCAAGGTCGTCAGCGACGCGCTGAACAAGCTGGCCTACTGGGACGACACCCAGATCGTGGACTGCACCGTGCAGAAGTTCTACTCCGACCGCCCCCGCATCATCGTGAAGATCGGCCACGCCGAATAGAAAGGAGCACCCCATGGAAAACAACTTCGCCAGGATTCCCCTAAACATGGAAAGCCCGGTCATGAGCACCCTGCGCCAGCAGATTGACCAGCTGCTCAAGCGTACCCTACTTCGCATGCAGGGTACGGCTTGCAACACAGCCAAGATGGCCGTCGCCCTGGGAATCGAACTGGTCAACGCTGCCATCCCGGACGGCCAGGGAGGCTATCGGGATGGGGCCATCCCCAATATTCGTCATAAGGTCAAGACGCAAATCCAAATCACCGACGAGGACAAGGGCGCCATCCCCTCGGGCAGCGAGCTGATCTGGGATGAGGACTGGGGCGAGTACAGCCTCAAGCCCATCCCCAAGAACCAAACCAGCCTGTTTGATGATGAGCGCAGTTCCAGCGGCCTGCTGGAAGACGATGAGATTGACATGGAACTGGATGATACGCCCCTCCCCTTTGAGGATGACGAAACCGCCTGAACAGCCTTTGCGCTGTCAACATCACAGCAGGAGCATTTGCCGCATGAACCTCAAGCACCTCTCCCAGCTCTACTACCTGGACAAGCTGATCCAGCGGGACGAACGCCGCCTGGAGCAGCTGAGGGCTCGCCTGACCAACATCACCCCCAAGCTCAGCGGGATGCCCGGAAGCCCCGGCCCTGCGGACAAGGTGGGCGATGGCGTGGCCGAGCTGGTGGACCTGCTGGAAAAGATTGAGGCAGACCGGCAGGAGTACGACCGTGAAAAGGCCAAACTGGAACTCTACCTGCGCTGTATCGAGGATACGCAAACCCGGCTGATCTTCGTCCTGCGCTTCGTTGACCTCAAGAGCTGGAGCGAAGTGGCGGCTGCCATCGGCGGCAACAATACCGAGGGCAGCGTGAAGCAAGCCTGCTACCGCTACCTCAAGGAAAGCGAAAAAGCCGAACACGACTGTGAAATCTGTTCCGAATGTTCCGACAAACTGTGATAATCTATAAGTTGTAAAGTTCTACCATGGTCAGCGGCCCTGCACAAGCGGGGCCGTTATCAATTTTGGAAGGAGGTAAATTCCTGCGCCGCGCTCACTCCTTGCGCGACGCTATTCCGGCCATATCACATACGCCAACATGATATGGATGCGGGAAATGCGGAAAAAGAGGAGGCCCAGTATATGATATTGGGTATTGCATCGGACATCATCTGCGCCGCGCTCATGACGAACGCGACGCTATTTTTTGCCTACACAGTCAATGCTGGAAGGCTTTTCCTACAGACCATCGCCAGAAAGGCGGTGGCAGCATGAAGATCACGCAGCTGCCGCTTGACCAACTCAAGCGTCCACAGCGCAACGTGCGCATGCACACACCGGAGCAGATCGCTGAGTTCAAACGCTCTGTTGAAATGTTCGGACAGATCCGCCCTATCGTGGTGGACGAGCAGCATACCATCCTGGCAGGAAACGGTTTGTATGACACCCTGCTGGCCCTGGGCCATGACACAGCGGACTGCTATGTCGTGAGTGAGCTGTCAGACAACGAGAAGAAAAAGCTGATGCTGGCTGACAACCGAATCTTTTCACTTGGCATGGACGATCTGGACGCCATTGACGAATTGATAGGAAGCCTCAAGGACGACCTGGATATTCCGGGATTTGACGACGGAATGCTGGAAAGCCTGATCGCCAACGGCGCGATGGTGCTTCAGCAAATCAATACCAACGATCCGGCGAACAGATGTGCACACGAGCAGAGCGGTAATCAACCAACGCGCCAGGAGACAGAGGTGGCCGACGATGGCTTTGACGTCAGCGTGGCAATCGAGGAAATCACAGCACCGATTGTCAAACCTGGCGATATATGGGAGCTTGGACGCCACCGCTTGATGTGCGGGGACAGCACAAAGCCATCAGACATTGATGCTTTGTTTTCTGGTAAAACAGCGATAATGTGCGTCACAGATCCCCCATGGAATGTGGCGATCGGAGGCAAATCAAATCCCTTATGCAGGCAACGCGAGGGGATAATGAACGACAACATGAGCGCCGATAACTTTGCTGCCTTTCTGGACGCATTTGTATCGGCGGTTTCCCCCAGGCTGCAGGGCGACATGTACTGTTGCCTCGGGACAAGAGAGTGGCCAACGCTCGATAAGGCCATGCGCGCTAACGGCTACCATTGGAGCGGAACCATCGTCTGGGTCAAAGACGCCTTTGTTCTTGGTCGAAGTAACTATCACAGGCGCTATGAACCATTGTGGTACGGATGGAAAGAAGGCAGGACATCCTCATTCAACGGCGAGAGAAACCTTAACGATGTATGGGAGTTCAAACGCCCGCGCTCAAGCCCTGAGCATCCGACCATGAAACCGATTGAACTGTGGGGAGAGGCGATCAAGAACTCCAGCAAGCCAGGAGACATCATCGTCGATCCTTTCGGCGGATCAGGCACAGCGATCATCGCGGCTGAGCAGATGGACCGGACATGCTTCATGATGGAACTGGATCCTAAATACTGCGACGTCATCATACGCAGATGGGAAACATTAACCGGGGAAAGCGCGGTGCATGCCAATGGCTAAGTACAACACCTTCGTTATCTGCGATTGCGCAAAGCGCACCGTCCTGATGGTAACATCATCAGCACGCAAGGCCAGCGCAGCCCTATGTAAAGGCAGGCGCGTGGAGGTGTGGAACGAGAACGAGCGAAAGGCCACGGTATACGCGCATCAATCAGATAGGATGAGTCCTTACATCGTGACAGAGAAGGAATACATCCGCGTAAAGCAGCTGACAGCTGAAGTGAAGAACCTTGAGCGAGGCATCCTTCGCATGTAACGACAATACATCGACCTGCATAGAGGCGTGTGCGACACTCAACACACTCATACCATCGCTCATTCCCCGATAGTAATACTTCAACAGCCCGTCCTGCGGAGTGACAACCGTGGGACGGGCCTTTTCTATTTCACCTCCCCCGCATCAGCAGGGCCGGGAGGCGTACCCTCCAGGCGAAAAGGTACTGTGGCACCCCCCAGGGGGCATGCGGGTTCGCCTGCGACCCCGGTTCGTGCGCAGTTACCGGGCAAAAAATCGGTCAGGTTTAATGGGAAAACCCAATGGAACCACAAAAAGGACTACGGAAGCGCCGGAAGGAGCGCAAAAAGCGCTGCGGAAGGCGCCTGGGAGCGACCATTTGCTGATACCTGCCGATTAAAAACCGTGGGCAGGATTGAAAGAACGGCGAGCATAGAGACCTCGAGGAAGGCAGCACGTCAATTATGGTAGGAGGGGCCGGCGTGCATTGGGCTGATGGCTTAGGCTGTCAGCCCGGATTGATTGAAAGGCGGTGACGATATGGCAGGCAAGGCCAAGACAAGCAAGGCCACGCCTGTAGAGGGCGCAACCTATGTACTCCAAGCAGGGAAGCCCATCTATGTCAAAACCGCTGACCTGTGCGCCATGACGGGCAAGAGTAACCAATGGATTGGGCAGCTGACCGCCCAGGGCATCCTGAACAAGGAAGCGACCGAGTATGGTAGCCTCTATGACCTGCGCACCAACATCAAGTATTACTGCGACATGCTGGAGGCCCGGAGTAAGAAGACGGACAGCGAAGTCGTCAAAGTCGAAACGGACAAGAGCAAGGCAGAGATGCAGCTCAAACAGGCCAAGGCGGCCATCGCCATCATGGAGGCCAACGAGCTCAAGGGCAAAATGCACCGATCAGAGGATGTGCTGGCCATCACCGAAGACCTGGTGTTCGCTATCCGAAACATGCTGGTGGCGCTGCCCGGCCGGCTGGCGGTGGAGGTGTCCCATGCTGAGGACGCCGCGCAGGCCGCCATCATCATCCGTACCGAGGTCAACAAGGTGATGGAGGAACTGGCGAATTACGAGTACGACCCCAAGCGGTATGAGGAGCTTGTGCGCAAACGCCAGTCCTGGGAAGCCCTGGACGATGAAGAAGACTAGCCTGACCCGGCTGACCTCTGTCATCGGCAAGTCCGTGGCAGGCTTCCAGCCCCCCGAGGACCTGACGGTGAGTGAGTGGGCGGACGCAAAGCGCAGGCTGTCCTCTGAAGCCAGCGCTGAGCCCGGCCCCTGGCGTACCTCCCGGACGCCCTATCTCAAGGAACCCATGGATTCTTTTAACGACCCCAAGGTGCACCGCATCGTGATGGTTGCTGCCTCCCAGGTTGGTAAATCGGAGCTGGAGCTGAACATCATCGGCTACATCGTCGACCAGGACCCGGGAAGCATCCTGTTCATACACCCCACCAATGTGGACGCCAAGGAGTTTTCTAAGCTGCGCATCGCCCCCATGGTGCGGGACACCCCGGTGCTGTCGGCCAAGGTGGCAGACCCCAAGAGCCGGGACAGCGGAAACACGATTTTGCAGAAGAACTTCCCTGGCGGCATCCTGACCCTGTGCGGGTCTACCGAAGCGCACGCCCTGGCCTCCAAGCCCATCCGAATCATCATTGGTGACGAGCGTGACCGCTGGGCGCAGTCGGCTGGCCAGGAAGGCGACCCCTGGGCACTAGCCAGGGCCCGTCAGATAACCTTCTACAACCGCAAGGCCGTGGAAGTGTCCACCCCCACCATCAAGAACGCATCGGCGATTGAGAAATCCTTCGCCGAGGGCACGATGGAGCGCTGGTGCGTTCCCTGCCCCCACTGCAACGAGTACAACGACATCAAGTTCTCGGACATCCGCTTTGACAAGGAAGAGAGCGTGGTCCGCGGCTACCGCAGCTACAAAGCTACCTCCGTGCGCTACATCTGCCCCCACTGTGGTGGAATATCCGATGAAAAGGCGGTCAAGCTGAAAGCGCGTAACAGCGGGAAGTGGATTGCAGAAAACCCGGCTGCCTACGAGCGGGGCTGCCGCTCCTTCTGGCTGAACGCTTTTGTCAGTCCATGGGAAAGCTGGGCGACCATCGTTGAGGAATACCTGAACGCCCTGGGCAGCTCCAAGCGCTTGCAGGTCGTGTTCAACACCCGCTTTGGCGAGTTGTGGGAAGACCGCGGCGACCTGGAAGACGAGGACGCTTACATGGGCAGGCGGGAAGAATACCCCGCTGATCTGCCCGATGGCGTGGTGGCGCTGACCTGTGGCGTGGACACCCAGGACGACCGCCTGCAATACGAGATTGTGGGCTATGGCCACTTCGGTGAAACCTGGGGCATCCAGACCGGCGTGCTCATGGGCAGACCTGACAGCCCGGAGGTATGGCAGCGCCTGGACGGCGTGATTGACCGGGTGTACCGCTTCAAGGAGGGCCACGGGCTGAAGGTGTCCACCACCTTTGTGGACGAGGGCGGTCACTTCACCCAAGAGGTGAGAATGGCCTGCCGTGCCCGCTTCAACAAGAAGGTGTTCGCCATCAAAGGCTCCAGCGGTGGCCAGAGCGTGCCCTATACTGCCCCGCCCAGGAAGGTCAAAATCACCGTGGATGGGCGATATCTCGGCACAGCTTGGCAGTACATGTTGGGCGTTGACGCCGGCAAGCTGAAAATCTACGACAACTTGCGAGTGATGACACCCGGACCGAAGTATTGTCACTTCCCCCTGGACGATGACAAAGGCTATGGCAAGGACTTTTTCCATGGCCTGCTGTCTGAACGCCTGGTGTATCATGCAGGGAAAAAGAACCCCTGGCAGTGGCAGAAAATCCCCGGGCATGAGCGCAACGAAAACCTGGACTGCCGCAACTACGCCAACGCTGCCTTCCAGGCGCTTGACCTGGACCTGGACAGGATCAGCCGGGACATCAAGGCTGCCAGGAGCCGCAAGACCGGGGAGGCGGCGGCACCCCAGACAGCCCAGCAAGCGCGGCCGCAGATGCCGGTCAAGGCCAAGTCCAAGAAGGGGCTGTCCAAGTTCTATGACAACTGGTAAAGGAGGATGCGCATGATAAAAACTGTAATCCAGCAGCGGCTGGTGTTCCACCAGGCAGCCCTTGAAAAGCTGCAGGCTGCCTACCTGGCGCTGGTGGAAGGCGGGGTGCAGAGCTACACCATTGACGACCGCTCACTGACCCGCTTTGACCTGCCGCGGCTGATGGAAGAGATCCGGACGGAAGAGCGCGTCGTGGACGAGCTCACCTCCCTGCTAAACGGCGGGAAGCGCAGGCGTGCCTTTGCCATCCTCCCCCGTGACTGGTAAGGAGGCTGACCATGAGTGGATATCGTGACGCCGGCGCAAGTGAATATCGCCGGGCGCTGAGGGGCTTTATTGCCAGGTCCATAAGCCCCCAGATGGACATCGACGAAAACAACAAGACACTGCGCCAGCGTGGCCGGATGCTCTACATGAGCTCCCCCATCGCCACGGGCGCAGTCAACACCAACCGCACCAAGGTCATTGGCCCTGGGCTGACCCTCAACAGCGCCATCAACCGGGATGTATTGGGCATGAGCTCCGAGGCGGCCAAGGCCTGGCAGCGAAAGACCGAGGCCGAGTTTAGGCTGTGGGCAGACAAGAAGGAAAACTGCGACGCCACGGGCGTTCAGAACTTCTACGGCATCCAGCAGCTGGCGGTGGTCTCCTGGCTGGCCAGCGGCGATGTGTTCAGTCTGTTCAAGCGCTATGACCCGACCAAGACCAACCCCTACAGCCTCCGGCTGCATCTGGTGGAGGCCGACCGTGTCAGCACCCCGACCAAGATGATGCTGCCGTCCGGCGTCTACAACAAGACCACCGGGAAAGCCCCGAGCGGCAACCGCATCTACGACGGCGTAGAGGTTGATGCCCAGGGCAAGATTGTTGCCTACCACATCAGCGACGAATATCCCGACGCCCAGACGCTTGCCGGCATGAATTGGCAGCGCATCCCCGCCTTTGGTGAAAAGACCGGCCTGCCCAACATCCTGCAAATCATGAACGCCGAGAGAGCCGACCAGTATCGGGGCATCACCTATCTGGCCCAGGTCATTGAGCCATTGCTGCAAATCAACCGATACACCCAGTCGGAGCTGGTGGCTGCCCTGGTGCAGAGCTTCTTCACCGCCTGGATTGTCAGCAAGACCGACCCCTCCGAAATACCCCTCAATGAAGTGGGCAGCGGCGTGGTTGGCGCTGACGGTGAACCGGCCAATATCGACGGGATTTCCAAGCACCCCAATGAGTACGAGATGGGCCCGGGTATGGTGACGCACCTGCAGGAAGGTGAGGACATCAAGTTCGGCAACCCCAATGTGCCGACCCCCGGCTTTGAGGTATTCACCAAGGCCATTTTCCAGCAGATCGGCGCGGCCCTGGAAATCCCCCATGATGTGCTGCTGAAAAAGTTTGACGCCAGCTACTCAGCCTCAAGGGCTGCCCTGCTGGAAGCCTGGGAAGGCTTCCGGATGCGCCGCAAGTGGATGGTTGAGAAGCTGTGCCAGCCTGTGTATGAGGTGTGGCTGGCTGAGGCCGTGGCCAGAGGGCGCATCAAAGCTCCCGGCTTCTTTGAGGACCCGCTGCTGCGTGCGGCCTGGTGCGGCGCGCACTGGATCGGGCCTGTGCAGGGGCACCTTGACCCGCTGAAAGAGATCAGGGCGGACATCCTGGCCATCGACCGGGGCATCAAGACGCATGAGCAGGTGACCCGTGAGTACGGCGCCAGCGACTGGTATGAGAATGCCGAGCAGCTCAAGCGGGAAAGCGAGATGCTGGCCCAGGTCAAGGAAATCATGAACCCCGCCGTCAAGGACGCCTGGCTGAGCGAACCCGACGAACCGGAAGAAGAGAACAAGGAGGAAACCAAATGAACCTACCCTTTGGACGCAAGCAGACGCCGGTGAACATCCAGCGGGAATGCTACGCCATGGCCACCCGGGAGGGCAACAGCGCCGAAATCACCATGTACGGCCAAATCGTTGAGCGCCGGCCTGTGGACTGGTGGACCGGGAAGACCATTGAAGGCAACTTCATCGTCAAGAGCGAGTTCCTGGAGGACCTGAAAGCCATTGAGGGCGTGCGCAAGCTGACCATCCGCCTGGATTCCCTGGGCGGGGATGCCTACGCTTCCCTGCTGATCCACAACCGGCTAAAGGAACTGAAGGCCAAGAAGGTCATCCAGGTGGATGGCGTGGCCATGTCTGGCGGCAGCATCATCATGTGCGCCGGCGACACTGTGCAGGTGAACCCGGGCAGCCTCATCATGATCCACAAATGCCTGGCCCTGCTGATTGGCATGTACAACGAGGACGACCTGAACAAGGTCATCAACTCCAATCAGGCTGTCGACAAAGCCCTGGCCGCCATTTACACGAAAAAGACCGGGATGCCGGAAGATGAAGTGTTGGCCTTGATGGGCGAGGAAACCTACCTGACAGGCGAAGAGGCGGTGCAGAAAGGCTTCGCTGATGAGCTGCTGGAGAACGAGGACGCGCCGGAGATTGCTGCGAGCGCTGATCATAACACCCTGTTTGTAAATGGGCGCGCCCTCGCAACCATGGGCTACCCGCTGCCGGAGGGTATCCCTGTCGCCCCCGCTGCACATGCAGCGCACCAAACGACCCAAAAGCCGCCTGAGGAAAGCGGCGAAGGAGGACAGGAAATCATGGCAAACAACCTTGAGGAGCTGAGAGCTCAGAACCCGGACCTGGCAGAAAGCATCATGGCCGAGGCGAAAGCCGCGGTCGCCGCTGATGTGGCTGCCGCAACCGAAGCGGAGCGCCAGCGCTTGCGTGAAATCGACAGCATCGCGAGCATTTACAGCGATGAGCTGGTGAACGAGGCCAAGTATGGCGAAAAAGCCTGCTCAGCCCAGGAACTGGCCTTCCGGGCAGCCCAGGAAACCGCTAAGCGCGGCAAGGATGCCCTGAAAGACATGGAAAAGGATGCCGAGGCATCGGGCGCTAAAGCGGTCGGCGCTGCTCCGGCACCTGATGAAACCGGCCCGCTGAGCCCGGAGCAGCGCAGGGCTCAGGGAAAGGCTGACGCGCAGGCCACGAAAAAGGAGTGATCTGAATGAGCAACCTGTATCGCCTGGTTGGTGAAATCGGCCACGAGAATTTGATCGCGGGCACGAACCCGCCAACGGATGTCTGCATCCGGACGCTGCGCAGGGAAAGCGCGGAAGAAACCATCTACCCCATGGGCACGATTCTGGCCAAGTCCAGCCGGGACAACCTGCTGAAGATCCTGGGTACTCAGGTTCAGGAGGCAGTGATCGAAGTATTGGCTGACAAGGGCAAGTACACCATCACCATCAGCACGGCAGCGGCTGATGGCGATACCCTGAAGCTGACTGTCGGCGGCGTGGAGAAGACCTACACCGCGGAAACCGTAAGCGAGACCTGGCAGGTGGATGACATTGCCGGCGACTGCACGGCACTGCAGCTGCTCATGGCCGCAGACTTCCCGGACTACACCGTCACCAAGACGGCCACCACGGTTGTACTTGAGCAGAAAGTCGGCCGGACCGAGGAAGCAGCCGCTATCGTCGTGACCCAGGCTGCCGCGCCTGCCGGCCTCGCGGCCGCTGTGGCCGAGACCTTGGAAGGTGTGACCGCTGTGGCTCCGCTGGCGGAGGAAGTGCTGACGCCTGCCTACGTTCTCGCGGAAGATACCACGGTGGGTCTGGCCGCGGATGTCAACGCGCCGGTGTACCGTTCCGGCTGTTTCTCCCCCGACCACATCACAGTGGCCGATGAGCATGTGTTCAGCGACGCGGAGAAGGACGCGCTGCGTCAGCGCCGCATCGTGTTCAAGAGCACCTACCACGAATAAGGAGGATTCCCAATGTCTAACTACTACCGCAAAGTGGGAGAGGTGGAGCACGACAATCTTGTCACCGGCCTCAGCCCCCAAGTCGACGTGCAGGTGGTTACCCTGCTGCAGCTGGCACAGGCTGCAACCTACCCCAAGGGCACGCTGCTTGGCGTGCATACTGCCGGCGCGAAAGCCGGCAAGTGCGTAATCCTGGGCACAGCCGCAGGCGGCGGAGAAGTCATTGAGCCGGCTTATGTGCTGGCCGAAGAAACCGCTATCGGCACAGCGGACGTCAACGCGCCTGCCTACAGCGCCGGATGCTTCGCGCCCGAGCATGTGACGGTGGCGGCTGGCTACACGCTGACCGAGGCCGACATGGATGATCTTCGCACCCGCAACATCGTTTTCAAGACCGCTTTTAACTGAGTAAAGGGAGGATGCCAGAATGCCTAACAACATCGATATCTTTGATTCCTACTACCTGGCAGGAATGGTAGAGGAAATCGCCCCCCGGAAGACGTTCTTCCGCGACCGTTACTTCCCGACAGGCGCCGGCGACATCTTCAACACCCAGAAGGTGCTGTTGGAGTACAAGGAAGCTGACCACGGCATGACACCTTTCGTGGTTGAGATGGCCGGCGATACCCCCATTGACCGCAGCGGCTATCAGATCACGGAATACATTCCGCCTATGGTGGCCCCGAGCCGGATCCTGACGCTCGATGATCTGAAAAAGCGCGGTTATGGCGAGGCTGTGTTGAGCGATAAGACCCCCGCCGAACGTGCCCGCGCCATGCAGATGAAAGATCTGACTGACCTGGATAAGCGGATCATCCGCCGCGAGGAATGGATGTGCGCCCAGGTCATGATCAACAACGCTGTCGATCTGGTCGAGTACGCGGATAGCAAGACCGTGGGCATCACGAGGCGTATTCAGTTTTACGATCAGGCGACCAACCACACCTTCACGCCTGACAACCAGTGGGATGCTGTGGGCGGCGACATGATGGGCGATGTAATGGCCATGTGCGACCTATTGATGGAGCGCGGCCTGCCGGCGACCGATCTGGTGATCGGCGGCGAAGTCGCCAACTTCATCCGCGACAACGCGACCATTCAGACGTTGCTTGACAACAGGCGCTATGAGCTGGGCAATATCAAGCCCCAGGAGATGTACCCCGGCGTTGCCTGGATGGGCCAGCTGAACTTCAGCGGCTACGTCCTGGATGTGTGGGTAGTCCGTGAGACCTATGTCAATGACGCGGGTGCTACCACCCTCCACTTCCCGACCGATGCCGCCATGGTGACCGCCCCTAACTGCGGCAGGCTGATGTATGGCGCTGTCACCCAAATCGAAGACGATAATGAATATCACACCTTCGCCGGTCGACGCGTGCCCAAGCACATCGTTAATAAAGACAAGGATACCCGCAAGCTGCGCCTGGCTGCAAAGCCCCTGGCGGTTCCGTCAACCCTCAGCCCCTACATCTACGCGGCAAACGTGACCTGATAGAAAGGATAAGCCATGCGAGTAATCATGACGCAAGGCGCATACCGGTATCGCCCTGAAGGAGAGAAATCGGCGGTCGTCGTCCAGCTCGGCGACCCCGCTTTCGACCTGCCCGAGGATAAATCCGCCCGGCTGGTTTCTCTGGGCGTGGCAAAGTATGCCCCACAAGCAGTTGCAACAGCCCAGATTCATGCGCCGGAGGATGTGCCTGGGGAAACCCAACCCGCTCAGCACGCATACGCAGAAGATGAATCTGAGGCTTATGAGATCAATGTGCCGGAATACTCCGTCAAGATGACCGTCAGGCAGCTCAAGGAGCTGATGGACAGCTTTGATCTGCTTTATGAAGAGGGAATGACCAAGGCCCAGATGGTTGAACGCCTTGACAACTTCTTTGACGATTACGAGGACGGAGAAGAGGGAGCGGATGATCTGCCGGCACTGTCCGCGCAGACGCCGGAGCTGTGAGCGGATTAAAAGACATGGCGGCCAGGGATGCCAAGCAGGTATTCTGCAACCCGGCTGAGTTCGGAGAGCTGAGAACCCTTATCTACGATGGCATCACCTATGAAGACATCCCCATCGTCCTCTCAAAAGCGAAAGAAAAAGACCGCCAGCAGCTGAGGGACGATCACGGAGAAGGCATTTTCCGCGTCAACGCCACCCTGCACTGCGCGGCCGCGGACCTGAACGGCGTACAACCTGAAAAAGGCCACAAGATCAAGCTGGATGAAGGCGAGGACTTTTTCTATACCTACTACATCGTGACCAGCGCCTGCCCCATGGGCATGGTCATCCTGGAACTGGAGGCCATGGACGAATGAGTGTGCGAGTGACGGAGGTAGGCATCAGCCTGCAGCGAGTGACCGCCCTGCTCTCGTCCATCCCTGGCGCCATTCCCAAGGCGAGCCATGCCGCGCTAAAGCGTGCCGGTGAATCTGCGAGGACGCAGGCCGGCCGCTTGGCCGCGGCGGAATACCACATTCCCCAGCGCGGATTCACCGCCAACAGCAAGCAGAAGGTGCAGACCAGCGAAACCGGCATGACCATTCGATACGCCGGGCGGGTGCTGCCGCTACTGACCTTCAACACCCGGTACACCAGGGGCGGCGGTTCAATGTTTGCCCAGGTCAGGCGTGACAGCGGCGGCGGAGCACTCCGGCATGTGTTCACCGCCAAAATCGGCGGCCGTCTGGGCGCATTTGAGCGCAAAGGCCCCGGGCGCTTCCCTGTGGAAGGAAAGTACGGCCCCTCCACGGCTCACATGATGCAAAACAAGAAGGTAACCGAAGAGATGGTGAAAACCATTGAGGAAACCTACGACAAGCGCATCGAACACGAAATCACCCGCATTCTCAGCGGCTATGGGAGGTAAAGCGTGACCAAGATCGGATTGCTGCAGGCATTGAAAGCCTTCACCGAAGAGACGGTCGCTGAGCTTCTATTGCCGGTGCGCAGGCAAAGGGAAGACGAGGAAGCCCCCGCTCCCCGGGCGGCCAAGGTGTACATACCGAGGCTGCCGGAAATGAAAGCCAGCGACAAGAAGGCCCCCTATGTCATCCACAGCATCATCACCGGCCAGGACCACCAGACACCGGGCGAGCCCCTGGAGAGTTCGGCGGTGGTCCGCACCTTGCTGTGCGTCTACCATGAAGCGGAAGACGAGGGCGGCCTGGCGCTGCTGAACCTGGCCGAGCGCATCCGGGTGGAGCTGCTGCGCCGGGTAGTGATTGAGGACTTTACACTGGACCTGAGCCAAGGGGTGGAGCTGTTGGTCTATCCTGACGATACCGCCCCCTACTACATGGCCGAAATGGCGACAGTATGGAAGCTGCCGCCCGTCAAAAGGGAGGTACTAGAGATATGGCCGTAAAGAAAGCCCCGGACAAGCAGCCGGAAGAAAAACTGCTTGAGAAGCCCATCGCCCAGGCGAAACCCAAAGCCCCGGCCGCCAGGACAAACCAGGCGGCTTTTTACATGTACATCGGCCCTGCTATCCGCGGTCTGATCAGCAGCAATGCAATCTACCGCAAGGACGAGCTCAAGCGGCTGGATGACGCGCTGGCCAAATACCCGGACATCAAGCACCTGCTGATTCCTGGTGAGCAGCTGGGCGCTGCCCGCATCGCTATCAAGAAGCCTGACAGCTTCTTGTCTGTGGTCTACAACCGACTGGCCAAACAGGCCTAACATCAAGGAGGACAACTATGGTAAAGCATGGCGTTTTCGTGAACGAGCAGGCCACCAGCATTGGTGCGCCCGCCGTCGCCGCCACCGGCGTACCCTTCGTCATCGGCACTGCGCCGATTCAGGGTGCCAGCAACCCCGCCCCGGTGGGCGTGCCCGTGAGGATCACTGGCTTTTCTGAGTTCCGGGATCGCTTCGGCTATTCCGACGACTGGGACAAGTACACTCTGTGCGAGTTTGCCTTTGCGCATTTTGCGCTGTATGGCATGCAGCCGGTGATTTTCGTCAACATGCTCGACCCCGAAACCCAGAAAGCCCCTGTCGCCGCGGCGGATGCGGATGTAGCCAACCACCAGGTTGTGCTGCCTGCTGAGGCCATCAACGATGCCCTGCTGGTGGTGAAGGCCGCTGGCGGCGCCGGTGATCCTCTGGTGAAGGACACCGACTATGCGGTGATGTACACCGATTCCGGCCTGGTGCTGGAGCTGCTGCCCGCCGGCGCTGCTTATACGGCAGTGGCCGTGAACGTCAGCTACACCCAGGTGACCCCCTCTGCCATCCTGCCCGCCAATGTGGCCACCGGCATGGAAGCCATTGAGCTGTGCGCCACCACCCTGGGCATCATCCCCGACCTGATTGTGGCCCCCAAGTTCTCTGAGAACCAGGCCGTGGCGGCTGTCATGGCCGCCAAGGCTGGCAGCATCAACGGCATGTTCAGCTCCAAGGCCATCATCGACATCCCCAGCGGGGCGGGCGGCGCTGCTGCCTACGGCGATGTGCTGACCTACAAGAACAGCCACAGCCTGACCGACGAGAACCAGATTCTCTGCTGGCCCAAGGTTACCTTCGGCGGCAAGACCTACCACTTCTCCACCCATCTAGCGGCGCTGATGGCGGTGACCGATGTGAACTTCGGCGCACCCTATGTCAGCCCCAGCAACAAGACCTTGTTGGCGGACGGCCTGGTGACCGGTGATGGTACCGAGGTCAACCTGACCCTGGATCACGCCAACATCCTCAACGCCCAGGGCGTGGTGACAGCGCTGAACTTCATGGGCGGCTGGAAGGCCTGGGGCAACTACACCGCCTGCTACCCGGGCGTGAACGATGTCAAGGACACGCTGATCTGCATCAGCCGCATGTTTGACTGGGTGCGCAACACCACAATTCAGACCTGCTGGTCCTATGTGGACATGCCCATGAACCGCCGCGTCATCGACAACATCATCGACATGCTGAACATCTGGCTAAACGGCCTGACGGGCAGCGGCTACCTACTGGGCGGCCGCATCGAGATGCTTGAGGACGAGAACCCCCCGACCAATCTCATGCAGGGCATCGTGAAGTTCCATGTGTTCATCACCCCGCCCAGCCCGGCTCAGGAGGTCAATTTCACGCTGGAGTATGACATCAACTACCTGACCGAAGCGTTCCAGTAAGAGGAGGACAACATGAAGAGGACCGAAGCCTACATCGACTTTACGGTGTATGAGAACAGCCGGGATTTGCTTGGCATTGCCAAGGTGACGATGCCGGACATTAAGTTCCTGACCCAGGCGGTCAATGGCGCCGGCGTGGCCGGCAATGTGGAAGCCGTGCTCAAGGGCATGGTGGACGCCATGACCCTGGGGCTGGACTTCATCTCCGCCACGGATTCGGCGGTGAACCTGAGCGCCCCGGTCAAGCACAACATCGACCTGCGCGTCGCCGAGCAGCAGTGGAACACTGTGGCAGCCCGCACCGAGGTTGTGGCGGACAAGTTCGTGATGGTGGTCATCCCCAAGGGTCTCACCGTGGGCAGCGTTGCCCAGGCCTCCCCCGCGGACGCCTCCGGTGAGTATGCGGTGTACTACTACGCCGCGTACAAGGGCAAGAAACAGCTGTGGGAGATTGACCCCTACAACTACATCTGCAAGATCAATGGCGTGGACTACATGAAGGAAGTCCGCGCCGCCCTGGGCAAGTAAGCCCAAGACCCCCCATAAGCGCCCGGGGAAAGAAAGCCTCGGGCGCTTTGCTTTGAAAGGAGCGCCAAATGAAAGACAAAAACCTGACCCTGGTGGAGGATTCGCCCGTGGTGGACGACAAGGAGCTGGAGTTGGCCAAGGCTGACGCCGCCGAGAACGCAGAGGGCGTTTTCGTTCACACCTTCAAGCGGCCGCTGAGCTACAACGGCAAGGACTACACAGCCCTGACCTTTGACTTTGACGGCCTGACCGGCGCCGACACCCTGCAGATTGAGCGGGACCTGGCCAGACAGGGCCGCACGGTCATTGTGCCGGAGTTCAACGGCGACTACCTGGCGGCCATGGCCTCCAAGGCCTGCACCGATGAAATCGGCGTGGACGCCTTTGACCATATGAGCTTGCGTGACTTCAACGCCATCCGGGGAGCGGCCAGGCGTTTTTTGCTCAATGTGGAGCAGTCGTAAGTGATGGCGGGCACTGGATGCGACGCCAGTGCCTGCTGATGGCCAGGAACAACAGGACGCCGGTTGACTACTGGCTGTCCTTGTCCCTGCGCTCGCTGTCCGAGTGGATTCGAGACAGCAACGACCTGATCCAAGAAGAAAACGAACGCATGAGAAGGAGGTGAGCCAGTGGCTGGCCGCAAGGAATATGAAATGCTTTTCAAGCTGAACGCTGAGCTTGGCTCATCCTATGGCAGCAGCTTCAACAGCGCCAAGACCCCGGTGATGGGCCTGCAGACCGAAATCAACAAGCTCAACAAGGCCCAGGGCGACATCTCCGCCTATCAGAAGCAGCAGGGCGCTGTCGAGGCAACCCGGCAAAAGCTGAAGATGCTGCAGCAGCAGTATGACAACATCCAGAAGGAAATGACCGAAACTGGCGACAGCTCCGCCGACATGAAGAACAAGCTGATTGCCAAGCAGAACCAGATCGACCGCACCAACGCCTCCCTGCAGCAGCAGACAGGCAAGTTGAACACCCTGGAGGGTTCGCTCAAGAAAGCCGGGGTCAGCACCAAGGACTTGGCCAGCGAAAGCAGCCGCCTGGAAAGCGAAATCGACGAGCTCAAGGAAAGCCAGGAGCAGGCAGCCAAGGCCTCCGAGCAGGCAGCCAAGGCCTCCGAGCAGATGCACGAGGGAATGAGCAAGGCCATTACCAGCCTCCACGGCTTGATGGCCGCTCTGGGCGTTACTGTCCTGCTCAAGCAGTTCTATGATGTACTGAAGGCCAGTGCCGAGGCGGCGATCGACTTTGAAAGCGCCATGGCCGGCGTGGACAAGACCACGGACATGAGCGCGGCCGAGTTGGCCAACATGGCCAATGAGTTCCAGCGCATGAGCACGGTCATCCCTGTGTCGGCCAACGAACTGGCGGGCATCGCCGAGACAGCAGGGCAGCTGGGCATCGCCAAGGCCAACATTACTGACTTCACCGAGGTCATGGCCAAGCTGTCCACGGCCACCACCATGACCGCCCAGGAGGGCGCAACGATGCTGGCCCAGTTCGTCAACATCACGCAGATGGACCCGGCCAACTATGAACGACTGGCCTCGTCTGTCGTCGACCTGGGCAACAACTTCGCCACCACCGAGCAGAAGATCATCGACATGTCCCAGGGCATGGCCGCAAGCGGCAGCCTGGCGGGCATGAGCGAAGCGGACATCCTGGGTCTTTCTGCTGCCATCAGCTCGCTGGGCATCGAAGCACAGGCGGGCTCTACCTCCGCGTCTAGGCTGATCACGGAGCTGGACAAGGCCGTGAAGACCGGGAAGGGCATACAAGACTTCGCACGCATCGCCGGTATGGCCGGCAACGACTTTGCAAAGGCCTGGGGCGAGGACGCCGCAGGAGCGTTGGCGCTGTTCATCACGGGGCTCAACGATACCGAGCGGCACGGAAAGTCCGCAACCGTCATCCTGGAAGAGATGGGCATTACCGAGGTTAGGATGCAGCGCATGATGCTGTCCCTTGCCGGATCCGGCGACCTGATGAACCGGGCGATTGAAACCTCCAACCAAGCCTGGCGGGATAACACCGCCCTGCAGGACGAGGCGAACAAGCGCTACGGCACCACCGAGAGCAAGGTCGAAATGGCCAAGAATGCCTTTGAAAACCTAAAGGTTACACTCGGCGAGCACCTGACCCCTATCATCGGGGCGGTGGCCGAGAAAATCACCGAAGTAGTGACCGGCATTACCGCCTGGATGGATAAGAACCCGGAGCTGACCCAGGCCATCTTGACCATGGGCGGCATCCTGCTGATTGGCATGGGCGCGATTATTGCTTTTACCGCCGTGGTCAAGCTGGGAACGGCAGCCATGGGGCTGTTCACCGCGGCCATCCCCGGCATCGGCTGGGTATTGGGCGGCATCGCGGCCCTGGCCCTCCTGGGCGGCGCCTTCGTGCTGCTGAAAAGCAAAGCGGACGAGGCTGCGGAGACCTTCCCGAATCTTGACAAGAAGTTTGACGAGAGCATGAAGGTCATGTCCGAAAACAGCAAGGTGCTGGACCTTGCCGACGAATACACCACCCTCAGCGGAGAGATCGAAGGCGGAAAAACCGCAGTTGAAGAATACGCGTCAGCGCAGAATACGCTGTGGGAGTCCTGGAAGAGCGGAGACATCTCTACCAAGGAATACGAGGACAAGCTTCAGATCCTCCGCGATTCATACGGCAGCAGCCTGACTGGGGTCAACGACTACAGTCAAAAAGAGCAGGAGCTTTGGGATTCCTGGCAGAGTGGAGATATCTCAACAGCATCATACCAGAAGAAGCTCGAGGAGCTGCGTAGCGATTATGGCCTTAACTTCAACGAAGCGGATGAATACCGGAAGAAGGAGCAAGAGCTGTGGGATTCCTGGCAGAGCGGGGATATCTCAACTGACGAGTACAAAGACAAACTAGAGGGGCTGCGCACCCAATACGGCGAAAATCTCACCGCAACGGAAGACTTCCGGGCGAAAGAGGATGAGCTGTGGCAAGCGCTCATCACCGGCAAGATACCGATTGATGAATATACTCAGGAACTGGATAAAATACGCGCGAAGTACAGTGAAACGGAAGGATCCCTCAAAGACTACCAGGAGAAACAGCAGGCGCTGTGGGACGAATACCAGAGCGGCACGATCCCGACGGGCGAGTACCAGGCGAAGCTAGAACTTCTTCGTAAAGAGTACACGGACGGCGTGACAGCGGTCGGAGACTATCAAGCTAAAGAGGAAGAACTCTGGCAAGCGCTCATCGGCGGGAAGATCCACATCGACGAGTACACCATCGAGATGGACAAAATCCGCGCGCAGCACGTAGCAGACGGAGAAGCTGCGGCGGAATACCAAGAGAAAGAAGCGGCTCTCTGGGAAGCCTACACAAGTGGTAAGACCAGCGTGGGCGAGTATAGCGACAAGCTGCTGGCCCTGCGAACGGAGTACGGATATACCATCCTGTCGGCAGATGACCTGGCAGACAAGCAGGCGCGCCTGTCCCAGATTAAGCAAGAGCTGCGCGACAAGTCCGGCGGGCTGATCACGGCGACGGACGAAGAAACAGAAGCCTTCGGTAGGCAGGTCGCGGCCCTTGAAACCATCATCAGGATGGAACAGGACCAGGCGCGAGCGGACGCCTATGAGAACCTGACCAAGCAGAGCAAGGCCTACACCGAGGCCATCAAACAGGAGCAGCAGAGCAGTGCTGAACTTGCCAAAGCGCAAGCCAAGCAAGACGAGGTAGTGACGCTGATTGGCGGCGGCTACGATGCGGCCAAGGCAAAAGCCAATGCACTCAAAACGGAAGTGGACAACCTTTACAAAAACCTTGGTTCGACAGATCCGGAAGAGGCTGCCACTCGAATGCGGGAGCTTACAGAAGAAGCAAACAATCTCATGAGCATCATTCTCGGCCAGCCGATGGATTACAAGGGCTTCATGGACACCAACTTCTTCTGGGATGTAGAAAATCTGGATGAGCTGGGCTCTTATTTCCGCGATAGCTGGAACGAGGCCAACGCAGGCGTGGCGAAGTACCAGGGCGAGGTTACCGAAGCCCAGAAGGTGCAAAGCGCGTTCTTGCAGAACCTGGTGGACGGCTACAAGATCGGCGGCATCACCCTGGAAGAGTATGAAACCATGCTCACCGAGACTTTCAGCCAGTACGAGAACGGCGCTCAGATTGTCGCGGACATCATGGACGAAATACGGAACCAGACCGAGCAGGCCGGCCAAGCGACCGAGGTCATGGGCGACGGCATGCAGACCGCAGCCGATCAAGCCCAGCTCATTGAACAGGCCGCACAGGAAACCAAGGCCAAAATCGACGAACTGGCGGAAGCCTACAACAAGGCCTACGACAGCGCATACTCCAGCATCAGCGGTCAGCTGAAGCTCTTTGAGGAGCTCAAGAAGCCCGAGAATGGCCTGACCGCCGACCAGATGCTCAACACCCTCAACCAACAGGCGGCCTACCTGGACACCTATACGGCCAACCTCGAAAAAGCCAAGGAGCTAGGTGTCGCCCAGGAGCTGGTGTCCCAGCTGTCTGACGGCAGCATGGAAAGCGCCCAGCACCTGCAGACCATCGTCAACAGCGGCACCGAGAAGATCACCGAAATCAACGAAGCTTTTGCCAAGGTGAGCGAAGGTAAGGAAAGCTTCGCCTCCACTGTTGCCGAGATGGAAACGGATTTCAGTTCTAAGATGGCTGAACTCCAGCAGGACCTTGTCACCAAGGTCAACGAGATGAACCTGCAAGCCCAGGCCGCGGAATCCGGCCGACAGACCATCCAGGGCCTCATCAAGGGCGCCGAGGGCATGAAGGGCGCCGTAGCGGCCGCCTATGCCCGGGTTGCCCAGGCAGCCATCGACGCGATCAACGCCAAGATGAAGATTGAGAGCCCATCCAAGGTCATGGAAGAGGCCAGCTCCTACAACATGCAGGGCCTTGTGATTGGCGCCGAAAAGAACCAGGAGCGCTACGCCATCGCCATGAGAGACGCCGCCCAGGCAGGCCTTGACGCCTACCAGGATGTGGACCTTGTAAGTGCGCTGGGCCCGATGGCCTACGAGCGAGACGGCCGCATCTTCCTGCAGGCCGAACAACCGACCCAAGCCATGTCAGCCCCCAGCTCGGGGAATGTGTTCCAGCTTGAGGTCGCCCCGGTTTACCATATCAACGGAAACGCCAGCCCGGTGGCTGTGCGTGAGACCCTGGCCCAGCACAACGAGGGATTGCGTGAGATGGTCCTGGACATTGTGGCTGAGGCCGGCATTGACGAAATGCGGAGGAGGTACAATGCCTGACAGCTATGTGACCGTTCAGGGCGACAAGTGGGACCTTATCGCCCATCAGCAACTGGGTGACACTAGGCACATGAACAAGCTGATGGCGGCGAACCCCCAATACCTGGACTACTACATTTTCCCTGCGGGAATTGAGTTGCAACTGCCAGAAATCGATCCCGAGCAGGCGGGCCTGAGTTCTCTACCGCCCTGGCGGCAGGTGGTCTAAATGGGCTACGCAAGGCTTGCCTGGGTGGAGCTGACATTCGATGGCGTGGACATCTCCGACAAAATCAACGAGGACATGATCAGCCTGCGCTACATCGACAGCGAAGAAGACGAAGCGGACGACCTGCAAATTACCCTGCATGACCGTGCAGGTCGGTGGCTCAACCACTGGCTGGACGACATGCTCATTGCCCAACTGAATACCGATGCGGGATTGGCCAGGTCAAAGGGCCTGGCCATCACCGCAAAAATCCACTGCAGAAACTGGGCCAAGCCCAACCAACACCTGACCCTGGACTGTGGCAAGTTTTCCCTGGATGATATCTCGGCATCGGGACCTCCCGCCCGGATTGTCATCAAAGCCTCCGCGCTGTCGGACAAGAACGGCATCCGCACGACCGAGCGCAGCCAGAGCTGGGAGAACTACAAGCTGTCCGGCGTGGGCAAAGAGATTGCCAACCGTTCCGGCATGGGTTTCATCTTTGACAGCGCCTATGACCCCTTCTTCACCCGGAAAGAGCAAAACGAGCAGACCGACATCGCCTTCCTGGGCCGGCTGTGCAATGACGCCGGGTACTCACTCAAGATATCCCACGGCAAAATCATCATCTTTGACCAGGCGAAGTACGCCGCCCTGAGCAGCGTAGCCACCATCACCAAGGGCGACGGCAGCTACACCCGCTGGGACCTGCGCAGCGCCCAGAGCCAGGTGAACTATACGCACTGCATCGTGCGCTATATGAGCCCGGTGGCCGGCCGCCTGATTGAGGGCGAGGCAAAGAGCAAGGAATTCAAGGAGGATGGCGACAACCGGGCGCTGGTCATCACCAATCACCAGGTGCATTCGACCACGGATGCCCGGGCGCTGGCAGACAAGCTGCTGCGTATGCGCAACAAATTTGAAAAGACGGGCCGCTTCACGCTGCCCGGCAACCCGACCCTGGTCTCCAGCGAGGCCATTCAACTGGCAGGCTGGGGCGCCTTCAACGGCCGCTACATCATCAAGCGCACAACGCATGATATATCCAGCGGCGGTTACAAGACCGACATAGAATTGCGAATCGCAATGTGAAAGGAGCGCCCATGAGGGACTACACGAATCTTGTCCGGGTGGGCGTGGTATCTGCGGTCAAGCAGGACGAGCTGACGGTGCGTGTGCACTTCCCCCAGTTTGACAACATGGTTTCCGACTGGCTGAAAGTGCTGCAGCACCCCTCGTCCTACTCCGTTTCTCTCTACGAGAACCACAACCACACCGTGAGCTACCGTTACTGGATGCCCAAGGTCAACGACCTGGTGTTGGTGGCGTACACGCCTGGGTTCAGCGTGGATGGCTATGTACTGGGGGTGATTCCATGATGATCGGCAGCCTGGGGAGCATTCCCTTCTACACTTCGGCGAACGAAAGCGTGCTGGTGAGTGGCCTCAACTGGGGCTCCACCGCCCGATACGCCGAGCAAACCAGGCACAACCAAACGGACATGCTGGAGTTTGTCGGCAACAATGCCGACAAAATCAGCTTTGAAATCAAGCTCAGTGCCTTCCTGGGGGTGAACCCCACCAAGATGCTGGACCGCTTGGGCGCTCTAATGCGGGACCATGAGGCGGTCAAGTTTGTGCTGGGCACGATGCCCATCCCCGGCCACTGGGTGGTGACGGACATCGAGCGCAAGCTGGAGTACCTGCACAAGGACGGCACGCTGCTGTCCGCGGATGTGAAAATCACCATCATGGAGTATGTCGACACCATCCAGATGCCGGTGATCAGCAACCGCCTGACCTTTACTGACCGGATGGCCAGCGCCGTCACGGTTATGCCATCCCCTGGCGAAAGCCGTAAGCCGGTGATTCCGCCGACAACCAAACCCGTGACCATCAGCCCTAAGCCCTCGACCAAGCCATCGACCAGCGGCAAGATGACCGTCGCCCAGGCCAAGTCGCTGGGCAAGGCGGTAGGCACGGTTGTCGGAACGGGCATCAAGGTCGTAAACGCTGTGACCAACGCAGTCAAAAAATACAATGTGGTGGAGGTGCTCAAGAATGCGTTTTCAAATCGAAGCTACGACGCCACAAAGGCTGCTCCTGCGACACCAGTCGTGGTTAGGAAGGATAGCGGAGTTAATCCGGGTAGTGCTAAACACTCCAGCTGGATCAATACCGTTAAATAGGGACTTCGGCATCGACATGACCTATATGCACCTGCCGGGCAATGCCGCCAAGAGCGCGTACGCCAGCGCAGCCGCCGAAGCCATTGAGCGCTTTGTGCCGAACATCCGTGTCAACCAGATTCTCTTTGAGGATGGCGGCTCGCCGGATGTTCTCAACCCCATAATTGAGGTTACCTATTATGAATAGACTATCCCCGCCGCATGAGTTCGTGAACACGGATCCGGAGGCCATCGAAATTGCGCTGACTTCGCTGTACGAGGAAGTCACCGGCGATACGGTGCTGCCATCCAGCCCGGTGCGGCTGTTCATCAGCTGGGTCACTGATGCGCTTGCGCAGATTCTGGCCATGATTAACCATGCCGCCAATCAGAACATCCCAAGCCAGGCCGTGGGCGAAAACCTGGACGCCCTGGGCGAGCTGTACTTCGGCAAGAAGCGGCCCCAGGCTACGCCGGCCAGCGTCACCATCCAGTTCACTATCTCCGAAGCCCAGACCTCGGCCGTGCTGATTCCCAAGGGCACCCGCATTGCTGTGTCCAACGATGACATCGTGTTTGCCACGGAAGCGGACGCCTATGTGCCCATCGGCGCCACCGCATTGACGGTGCACGCTGTCTGCCAGACGGCAGGCGAGGCAGGCAACGGCTACCTGCCCGGCCAGGTGAACGAGCTGGTCGACCCCTTCCCGTACTTCCTCAGCTGCACCAATGTCACCACCAGCGATGGCGGCGGCGATGCGGCCACGGACGACGAATACTACGCGCTGATGGTGGCCAGCCAGGACGCCTATTCCACGGCCGGCGCCATCGGCTCTTACAAGTACTGGGCAAAATCCGTCAGCACGAACATCGCCGATGTGGTGGTCACTTCCCCGACAGCCGGGGAGGTCAAGCTGTATGTGCTGATGAACGATGGCACGATTGCCAGCTCCGAGGTCAAGACCGCCGTGCTGGCGGCCTGCAACGCGGACGAGGTACGACCGCTGACCGACCATGTAGAGGTGCTGGACCCGACGCTGGCCAGCTACAACATCAACCTGACCTACTACCTCAGCCGGACGGCCACGCAGAGCGCGGCGGAAATCCAGGCGGCGGTAGGCTTGGCGGTGGAGCGCTACAAGGCCTGGCAATCCAGCAGGCTGGGGCGTGACATCAACCCCTCAACGCTGATCGGCATGCTGATGGAGGTTGATGGCGTCAAGCGCGTCAACCTGACCGCTCCGGTGTTCACCGTGCTGTCGGATGGCAGCGACAACACCACGCCTGCCCTGGCCTCCGCGGGAACGGAAACCGTGACCAATGGAGGCTATGAGGATGAATAAGCAGCTGTACGGCATCACCCCGGATAACCTGATGCGCACGCTGCCGGTGGTCCTGGCCCGGGACGAGGGCATGCACCCCCTGGGGTGGATGATTGCCAATGCGCTGTCCACCCTGCTGGACAAGGTGGAGTACGCGAAAATCTACGACCGGATTGACCAGCTGGAGGAATCCGCGCTGGATGCCCTGGCCAAGGACTTTGATGTGGTCTGGTATGACTACAACTATGGCCTTGAGACCAAGCGGGCACTCATCAAGGACAGCTTCTTCGTGCACCGTCACCTGGGAACCAAGGGCGCCCTGGACCGGGCGCTGTCCGACATCTTCCCCAACAGCACAGTCCTGGAATGGTTTGAGTACGGCGGGCAACCCTATCACTTCCGGGTGGTGGTGGACGTCACCACGACCAAGGAGCCTGCCTACATCGGGCTGATCAAGAATGCCATCGAATACTATAAGTCCTTCCGCTCGCACCTGGAGGAGGATGAAATCATTGCCCGCATCAGCTGCGGGATCGCCGTTGCAACAGGTGCCTCTGGCATCGGCTACACCACGCCCAAGTCCGGCACTGTACCCGCCGTATCGACCAGGGGCGGGATCGCAGACAACAGCGCCCTCATGGCGGGTGTGAGCGCTGCTGGGAGCCTTTACCTTGTACCCAAGTGCGGAAACGCGCTGAACGCCCTAATGTAAGGAGGAGCAGAATCATGCTTACAGCAGCCGCCATCACGGACCTGCGCGAGTTCATCAAGCGCCAGATTCTCTATGCCGAGTATCGGATCGGATCGACCTATTACCGGGCCGATATCTCGGAGACGGAGATCACGGCAGGTGGAATCGTGCGCATCAAGATACCGATCAGCGAGTCTTTGCCCGTCACCATCAACCAAATACGGCTGATCAATGTCTATGACCAAGTCTGGGCCAGCAAAGACATCAGCGTGACAACCAACGCCCTGCAAACGCATTATCTGCAGTGGTTTGACATCAACATAACGGAGGTGGATGCATGATGTATCTTCGCACGCTCTGGAAAGATCACGTCGTTCAATACCCGAACCGATTCACGGAGACACCCAACGGCGATGGCACCACCGAACATGTGGCTTCGCCTGGAACCGTTCTGCAGTTAGGAACTAACCAGGACGCCGCGCACTTCAATAATATGGAAGCCGGGATTTCCAGCGTGACCGTTGCTTTCTTACTGATGTATACGCTGGATCAGATGGTTGAGCGCGATGCGGCATCGAGGCTTGAAGCAGTCGAAACCGCGCTTGCTGTGTTGGCTTAATAGAAGGAGGGATATGCTATGATTCTGGTCAAAGGCCGAGAGGGCGTTCCGTATCAGCCAGGAAGAACCGAACAATTCTTTGCAGACACAAAAGAAGAGATCATGGAGCAATCGCTGACTGTAATGACAGACAACGGCGGAGAAATGGTATGTGCCCCCGGATCGAGCTGCTATACAGCGGCTGGTGAAGCTCTGTTCGTCAATTCATCCGGCGTCTGGGCATAAGGTGAGTGAGATGGATAGGCATGAACATCTCATAGATACTGTTACCTTAGGCGCTGCCAATACATCGGCAAAGAAGTACGCGGACGCGCTGGCGACGGTTCTCGAGGCGGCTATAGCCCTCTGCGCGCTCAACGCGTATAACGATCCCAATGGGAACCTGTCCTCCGTCACGCTGGCGGCGGCAATCACAGAAGCAGCGGCTGACGCGGCGAGCATCCAGGCACAGCTCAACGCGTTTGATGGATCAATAGATACCAGGCTTTCCTTTTCCCTTTTCACCGCGCTCATGCAGGCAACGCTGCGGAGCTACGAGAACAGGATCACGACGCTTGAAGCCCAAGTGGCAGCGATGGCATAAATAGGAGGATAACATGAACGAGTCTGATAATCATATGGGCATGACTGACGCGGAAATTGAAGCCCTGGAAGAGCAGAGGCGACAAGAAGAGGTAGCGCGGCTTGCGCCGTACAAAGAGGCGTCGGATCAGCGCAAGGATAGCGCAGCCATTGTCGCTGAACACGATGAGATAATTGTTGAGGCGATGTATGAACTGGCGATGATGAAGATAGGGGGCGCACTATGATTTACAAGCTGATCAAAAGGATCATCGAGCGCGGTGGGTATGACCACGCTGGTACAGCCGAAAAGCTTAACGTGTTCCTGGCGGCAGGGAGCATCACTCAGGCAGAGTACGACGAACTGACCGCCATGATGGAGGGAGAATAAATGAGCAGCATCATTGAACAGATCGCGAGAGACCAAGGCTGGGTCGTCAAGTACGCGGCGGACGGTACACCGTCCTTTTTTTATCCCATCTACAAATGCACCAGCCAGAGCCTGGACGCATCGCTCCCCGCAACTACACACCCGGCTTTCATCGTCAATGGCGTGGAGATTCCTCGTGTGCTTGTGGGCGTATACAAGGGCGTTGCGCTTGGCAGCGCGGTACATTCACTTCCGAACATGCCGCCGCAGATCAGCCTGGGACATGACCAGTTGCGTAACCTGTGCAAAGCCGCAGGCCCCGGATTCACCGGCAAGACGGTGGCCATTAGCGGCCTGTTGTACCTGCTGGCCAAGAAGAACAGCTGGGTACCCAAAGGAAACAACAGTTACAGCGTAGACTACCGAGACGGCACGCCGTGGGAACTGGCGAAAGCCTACACCACCGGCCTCAAGCGCGTGCTGTGTGGCTGGGAGTACACATGCCTTGCCAACCACACCTCTGAGGACGCCAACCGGCCCGATCGCGCAACGCACTTGTGGACCAAGGGCAAGAAGATCGGCGGCAGCCCGGTGGCCAGCCAGATCACAGCCGCCACTCCTAATGGTAATAACACCCTGACCGGATCCGGCCCTCTGAGCTGGACACTGGACGGCAAGGTGAGCGGCATCACGGACCTAAACGGCAATTGTTCTGAGCAGGACTTCGGCTACCGCGTGTATGATGGTGAAATCCAGATTTTGGAGAACAACAACGCGCTGGACCCGAACGCAGACCTATCCTCTACCAGCGCTGCCTGGAAAGCCATCCTGCCCAGCGCTGTAGACGCAAGCTATACCCTGGTCGCTCCCGGTACGGCAGGCACGCTGAAATGGAATAAAAGCGGGACTTATCCTGAGTTGGATACTGTCATTACTGTCAGGACAACGGCGGAAGAAAACATGTC
>JAAYLK010000088.1 GCA_012521895.1 Clostridiales bacterium | reverse complement strand
GAAGGATTACTACAACAAGGTCAGGCCTCATAGCAGTTTGGGCGGACGCCCACCGGCCCCGCAAAGCATCCTTCTGACGGCTTGAGGAGCAAAACACAGCCTGCCTCACCGTTCAAGGGTGGCGAAACTGTGGTTCACCATGAACGCGCTGCGCGCGCCCTTGAGCGTCTCGGTACCCTGTGTTACCATGTGGCCAAGCCTAAGAAGGATTCCAGGTGCCAGGAAACGGTCTTTACTAACTCACTGGTTGGTACAAAGACTGGGGGCAGACCATAGGCATATTCGACTTCAACGTTGAGCTTGCCTAAGGTCATGTCAAACGAAAGCAGAAGCACAAAGATGGGGTGAGGGTTTTTGATGACTCAGCGAAGCCGAAAGAGCGAGGCGTAGACGCAGCCTCCGTTAAGCGAATGAGGCAAAGGTGAGGCGCAAAACACCATCTCATCAAAGCGTTCATGCTTGAGTTTGGCATTAAGATGTCAGATGCTGACCACCTGGTAGCCATACAAAACGTACTGCTTCATCCCGGCGTGGCCGTTCATGTCCGACAGGAAAGGCAGGCCGCTCTTGGCGGCGTCCTCATACACGCCCAGGGTCTTGGCGCAGGCCAGGCAGATGCCGGCGATCAGCCCCGCATCCTTGACTGCCCTGTAGACCGGGTTGTTCTCTTCCTCAAAGACCTTGACCAGTCTGACCGAGGCGCCTTCAAAGATGACCTTCACCTCAAGCCCCGCCTCATGCAGCTGGGCGGCGTTGAGCAGCACGTGCAAAAAGCAGCTTTTCTCGCCGTTTATACCGTACAACAGCACCTTGTTCATGATGTACCTCCTCTGTGAAATTGTAGGACCTGCGGAATGCGCAGACCCCCACGCTATCCATACTATACAACAAAAAGCAAAAAAATAAAACGCAGCGCAAGGCTGCGTTGAGCGGAAGCGCCAGAGGGCGCGGTCCTTGTGTATTACATGGGTTTTTTCAGGTAGTCCGTCATCATGAAGCCGTGGAAGCCCTCAAACTCCACCTGGGACCATTCCTCGCCGTAATCCAGCACCACCAGGCCGTTGCCGGACTTGACGGTGGTGTACACGGCGCCGTCGCGCTTGCCTTCCGCGCGCAGGCGGACATTGGCCTCGCGTTTCTCATGCAGGCTGATGACCTGGTAATACTGGCCCAAATCGGTGTTTGGGGCAACTTCTTTGAGGTGGGCGGTCAGCACATAGCCTTCCTTGCCCTCATAACGCACCAGGGAAAACAGTTCGCCCTTGGCCAGCATCAAGGCGGCGCGGCCGGACTTCATCACAGTGACGGCCCTGGACTTGGTGGTCATCTCCTCGCGCAGGGTCAGCTTGCCCAGGGGCGCCGTGGCGATGACGATGGCGGGCTGGGACGCGCCAAAGGCGAAGCTGAGCTTGTAGGTGGGCACAAAGCCCGAGACCCCCTGGGCTGTGACCTTGGACCAGGTCTGCCCCAGGAGGTTGAGGGTGAGCACGCTGCCCGCGTCCAGGCTGGACAGGATGCCCGATTCCATGGCGGGCAGTTCAAACAGGGACGCGCCTTCGCTTGATGTCACAATGGCTTCGTCCTTGGCTTCCGGGTTGGGCTTTGGCATCTGGTCCTTGTCCGTCAGCGCCATGGTGGGCGCAGGGCTGGCGGCATCAGGGGATGGGGACGCGGTTTCCTGGGGCGCGGCGTCCTCCCCGGGAGCCGGTTCCTCGGCCACGGTCATCGGCGCGTCCGTCACGGGCGGCTGGGTGGCGGTTTCGGCAAGGGCGGGCAGAGACAGGGTCAGCGCCAGCATCAGGGCCGCAAGCAAGGCGGCCACGCGTTTGTTCAGGTTCATGGAGTTCCCTCCTTCTCATTTGTTTCATGAATTTGAAACAATCTTGTAATGATTATAGGGCGGGCGATTTGCGCTGTCAATGAACAAACCAATAACGTTGAGCGGACGAGAGGGGCATCCAATCCCATGGATGCAGGATTTCAATCAAAAAACCCGCGGGGCAGCATGCCGCCGCGCCCATTGGGCGAAGCAGGCCAACATGCAAGCCCAATGAAACACAGTGTTTTCAAGCGATGCTTGCGAGCGATGAACACAATGATGCGAAATGGAGGGATAAAAAACCCGCAGGTTCTCTCTGCGGGCATTCGGCGTTCATCAGGCGTCTTTTAGAAACTCAACCAATTCATTGGGCTCCAGCCGGTAGGGCGCGCCCTGGCCCTGGAAGAAGCCGTGGGCGCGGATCAGGTGGACGTTCAAATCCGTCCAGCTCATTTCCTGTCCCTTGGGGCCTACAACCGTGGTGTTGCGCTTGGGGGCGCGGTGATCGCGGAAGGGGCAGCCAATCTTGCCCATGTATTCCTCCACCGTGATGGCGTAGCCCTTGTGGGTGACGGTGATGCCCGGGGTGTCCTGGCCCAGTTTGGTGAGGTTTGTCATCTTCTGCGCCAGTTCGACCGCGTTGGTGCCAAGCGCGGCCAGGGCCGCCGCATCATCCAAAATGATGTCGGTGAACGGGCGGGTGTCCTCGCCCATGAAGCCGTCCCGGGACAGGATGCCCGCGCGCAGGCTTTCCACCACAGGGATGTTTCTGGGGTTTTCTTTCATGCCGCCCTCCTTAGAATTTGTCGTAGAAGATGGTTTCGTCCGTGAAGCCCTTCTCCTTCAAGATCTTGATGCAGGCGTCCAGCATGCCGGGGCTGCCGCAGAGGTAGGCTTCCTTGCCCTCGCCCGAGTCCACCTGCTCCTGCAGGGCCACGGTGACAAAGCCGGTCACGCCCTGCCAGTTGTCCGAAGGCTCGGGCCGGGCCAGGCAGGGGATGAACTTGAACTGGGGATAGTCCTTCTCAATCTGGGCGAACTCATCCATGTAGTAGAGGTCCCTCATGGTGTTGGCGCCAAAGAAGAAGCGCATCTTGTGGGGCAGACCTTTTTCGATGACGTCATACACCAATGAGCGGATGGGCGCCAGACCCGAGCCGCCGGCGATCATGATCAGCTCCTCGCAGTTGCCGCGCAGGTAGAAATCCCCATAGGGGCCGGACAGGCGCACCTGGTCCCCCACCTTGAGCGCGGTGTGCACATAGGTGGTGGCGATGCCGTTGGGCACCAGGCGGATCAATAGCTCGATGTGATCCTTCTCGCTGGCCTTGGAGGAGATGGAGTAGGCGCGGAAGACCTCTTCCTTTTGCTTGCCGTAGGGCTTGGTGTAAAACTGCACGAACTGGCCGGCCTTGAAGTCAATTGTCATGCCCTCGGGCAGCTTCATGCGCAGGCGCTTGATGTCGTAGGTCATGTCCTCCACCTCGACCAGCTCGGTGATGAACTCACGGATATTGAACAGGTCCTCGGGGATGAGCAGCTTCATGTTGGACTTGACCTTCACCTGGCAGGACAGGCGCATGTTCTGCTTGCGCTCCTCTAAGGAGATGTAGGGCTCCTCCGTGAGCAGCAGGGGGCCGGCGCCCTCCAGGATGGACACCTTGCACAGCCCGCAGGTGGCCTTGCCGCCGCAGGCGGAGGGGATGAAGATTTTTTCCTGTGCCAGGGTGGACAGCAGAGTGGAGCCGCCGGTGACGGACAGCTTTTTCTTGCCGTTGTTGATGTCCAGCTCCACCGTGCCGTAGTTGTTGAGCACTTTCTCGGCGATGGAGATGACCACGCTAAGCCCGGCGGACACTGCCACCAGGATGGATACGGTTTTTAAAATCGCGCTGAAATCCATGCGTCTGCCCCCTTCTTACTGGATGGTGAAGATGCCCGAGAAGCCGATGAAGGCCATGGCCATGATGCCCGTGATGATGAAGGACAGGGCGGGGCCTTTCATGCCGGGGGGCAGCTTGGTGTTGGCCAGCTTTTCACGGATGGCGGCCAGCATGTTGATCGCCAGCCACCAGCCCAGGCCGCTGCCCAGGGCGAAGAGGACGGACTGCAGGAAGTTGTAGTTGCGGATGACCATGAACAGCGTCACGCCCAGGATGGCGCAGTTGACCGTGATCAGCGGCAGGAAGATGCCCAGTTTGGCGTGCAGGTCCGGCGTGTAGCGGTCCATGCCCATTTCCAGAATCTGCACCAGGGCCGCGATGACCATGATGAAGATGATGTACTGCAAATAGTACAATTCCGGCGGGACGATGACAAAAGTGTAGACCACCCAGTTGATCGCCGTGGTCAACACCAGCACCAGGGTGACCGCCATGCCAAGGCCGGTGGCCGTCTTGTACTCGCTGGAGACCGACAGGTAGGAGCACATGCCCAGGAAGTTGGACAGGATCATGTTGCTGGTGAAGATGGAGGCGATGAAGATAATCAGGGGGCTGATGTTTGGTGCCATACTATTCTCTCTCCTCCCTTACTTGGCCTTGGGCGCTTCTTTTTTGGCGGCGCGGGCTGAAATGAACCAGATCATGGAGCCGATGATGAAGAAGGCGGCCGGCGGCATGATCATGATGGTCCAGGTTTCAAAGCCGATGAAGTTGACGTTCATGCCAAAGATGGTGCCAAAGCCCAGCACCTCGCGGATGAGGGAGATGAACAACAGCACCATGGTGTAGCCAAGGCCCGCGAAGAAGCCGTCAAACATGGCGGGGATGGGCGGGTTGGACTGGGCATAGGCCTCCGCGCGGCCCATGATGATGCAGTTGGTGATGATGAGGCCGACATAGGGCCCCAATTGCTTGGAGATGTCCGGCAGGAAGGCCTGGAGGAACAAATCCACAAAAATCACGTAGGCGGCGATGACCAGGGTCTGCACCAGCATGCGCACACGGAAGGGGATGATGTTGCGCATCAGGGACAGGGTCAGGCTGGAAAGCCCGGTGACAAAGGCCACGCCCAGGCCCATGACCAGGGAGTTGCGCATGGTGTTGGTGACGGCCAAAGAGGAGCAGATGCCCAGGATGGCGCGCAGCACCTGGTTTTCGGTGAACATGTTGCGCTTGAAATTCGCGCCGATTTTTTCAGCTGCCATTTACTGCACCTCCCCGGCGAAGACTGTTTCGTTCAAGGCTTTGTTGACCGTGCGCAGCACGGCGGAGGACGTCTGCGTAGCGCCGGTGACGGCATCCAATTTGTAGCTGTCAAACGCGCCGTAGGCCAGGTTGCTGCCCTTACTGATGGGCAGGCCGCGGAACTGGGCCTTGTACCAGTCCTCATCAATGCGCCCGCCCAGGCCCGGGGTCTCGTTCTGGTAGGTGAAGACCAGGCCGGTGGTTTCGGTCAAATCAGCGTTCACGCCCAAGTAGCCGCGCAGGGCGCCCCACAGCGCCGCGCCGTCAAAGGGCACGGCGTAGGCCACCGTCTGCCCGTCCTTGACATGGGCCAGCACCTTGACGCCGTTTACGTCCTCAATGCCATTCAGCGCCGCGGGCTCAATGCTCTCTTCGTAGACCGGTGCGATGTCCGCGTCCGTCAGGCCCTCGTCCAGGCCCAGGGAGTAGAGCACCGCGCGCTGCTCCTGCAGCAGTTTGTTCTTTTCAATGGAAGGCTTGAAGCCCTCATAGGCGGCGGCCAGCGCGAACACCAGCACCGCGGTGATGACAATCATGAACACAAAGGTGTAAATATGACCGCGTTTCATGCTGCTGCCCCCTTTGCCGCCGTTTTCTTCTTGTCCTCGCGCTGCTTGATCTTCAGCTCAATGAAGGGGGTTAGCGCGTTGACGATGAGGATGGCAAACATCATGCCCTCGGTAAACAGGGAGAAGGTGCGGATGATGACGGTGATCAGGCCCACCAGGCAGCCCGCGATCCACTGCGCCGTCTTGTTCTTGGGGGCGGAGACGGGGTCGGTCACCATGAAGATGGCGCCAAACAGGAAGCCGCCGGACAGCAGGGTGAACAGCGGCGGCGCCGCTAAAACGCCTGACGTGTGGTGCACCCCCGCGTAGTGCAGGATGGCCGCCAGCGCCGTGCCCGACACGATGGTGGACACCATCAGCTGCCAGGAGGCCACCTTCTTGTACACCAGGAAGAGCCCGCCCAGCGCGATCAGCACGGCGCTGGTCTCGCCCAGTGAGCCGGCCACGGTGCCAAGCAGCAGGCGCAGGTTGTCCATGATGGGGCCGCCCAGGTTGTAGGTGATGATGGGGGTGGCCGTGGTGACCGCGTCCAAACCCACCGTCCAGGCCGCGAAGCCGCCGGGCAGGGAGAGGAAGGGCTCGGCCCAGCCCATCGTCATGTGGGCGGGGAAGGCAATGTACACAAAGCAGCGCCCCACCAGGGCGGGGTTGAAGATGTTGCGGCCAAAGCCGCCAAACACCGCTTTGCCAAAGACCACGCCAAACACGATGCCGACCACCGCCACCCAGATGGGTGTTTGCGGCGGCAGGGTCAGCGTGAACAGCGCGGCGGACACAAAGACGGCTTCTGACACCTTGGTCTTTTCCTTGTTGATGGTGCGCATCACCAGGTACTCGGCGATCGCGCCGGCCAAAGCCACCACCACCGCCATGACCAGCAGGCGCCAGCCAAACAGAAACACCGCCATCAGGGACACCGGAATGAGCGCCAGCAGGACAGTCCGCATCATTTTCTGTTTCTGGAACAGATTTTTCACATCCATATCATCACCTCGTGCCCTCATTATAATGGTTTAACTGATTTAGGCAACTGGAAATTGAACGTTTTTCCACCCCTCTGAACCCGCCAAGGGCGGGTGAGGGCGTCCGGCGCTTCGCCCTTTCAACCAGTAGATACAAAGGGCGGTTCAAAGGCCTTGATTTATGGTATATTGAGATTGTGGCGTTTGCCACCAAAACAGGAGGACTGAAAAACGATGCGTACAACCAAATATGACATGCTTGACGTGATCAGGGAGCGCTTTGCCAACCGCGCGCTGAAACAGGACAACCAGGTCAGCGACCAGACCCTGGAAGCGCTGGTGGAAGCCGCCGCCCAGGCGCCTTCCTGCTTCAACGAGCAGCCCTGGCGCTTTTTGATCGCCAAGGGCGAGCGCAAGGACAGGCTGCTGGCCACCCTGACGCCCGTGAACCAGGAATGGGCCGGGCGCGCCGCCGCCCTGGTGCTGACCCTGGCCAAGAAGACCTTTACATACAACGGCAATAACAACCCCTGGCACCTGTCAGACGCCGGCTGCGCCGCGGGTTTTTTCATGCTGGAGGCCCAGCGCCGCGGGCTGACCGCCCACCCCATGGCCGGCTTTGACAAGAAGGCCGCCAGGGCCGCCTTTTTAATCCCGGAGGAGTTTGACATCGTGCACGTGATGGCCGTGGGCGAGCCGGGCGATCTGGAACTGCTCAGCGAAAAGAACCAGGCCCGCAACCATCCCGGCACGCGCAAAGCCATTGAGGAGTTCATCCTGTGACACAAGACCGCATGCCCCTGCTGTTTGTGGGCCACGGCTCCCCCATGAACGCGGTGGAGGACAACGCCTTCACCCGCACCTGGCAAGAGCTGGGAGAGCGCCTGCCCCGCCCCAGGGCCATCCTGTGCATCAGCGCGCACTTCATCACCTCCGGCCTGCACGCCGTCTGCCTCAACCAGCCGCAGACCATCCACGACTTCTATGGCTTCCCCCAGAAGCTGTTTGACATTGAATACCCCGCCCCGGGCAGCCCCGAGCTGGCCCAGCGCGTGGTGGACCTGCTGGGCGACCAGGCGCAATTGACCCAGGACTGGGGCCTGGACCACGGCGCCTGGAGCGTGCTGCGGGTGATGTACCCCAAGGCCGACATCCCGGTGGTGCAGCTGAGCCTGGACCTGTCAAAGACCGCAAAGCAGCAGATGGACATTGGAAAACTGCTTGCGCCCCTGCGTGATGAGGGTATATTGATACTGGGCAGCGGCAACATCGTGCACAACCTGCGCGAAATCCGCATGGGCCAGGTGGAACCCCTGCCCTTCGCCCGCAGCTTCGCCAAAGCCGTGCAATCCCAGGTGCTGCACGGCAACTATGAAGGCCTGCTGCATTACAGGGATTTTGACGGCAGCGCGCCAAGCGTCAACAGTTCCGAGCACTTTGTGCCCCTGCTGAATGTGCTGGGCGCGGCGAATGAAAACGACACCGCCGAAGAATTCAACCACGACTTTGTCTGGGGCAGCCTGTCCATGACCGGGTACCTGCTGTCTGACACGTAAAAAAGGAGAACACGAATGAGAAGAGAAGTCGCGCAAGTCGTCACCGGCAGCCGCGCCGTGGACGGCGCCGGCGTCAACCTGGTCCGCGTGCTGGGCCGCCCCACCACGGAGTCCTTTGACCCGTTTTTAATG
Organism: Clostridiales bacterium; assembly: GCA_012521895.1. Lineage (GTDB taxonomy): Bacteria > Bacillota > Clostridia > Christensenellales > Aristaeellaceae > UBA6115. The sequence continues at coordinate 1,886 of JAAYLK010000088.1, read as the reverse complement.
ATGGACGCTTTTGACTCCACCGACCCCAGGGACTATGTCAAGGGCTTCCCCTGGCATCCCCACCGGGGCATTGAGACCGTGACCTATCTGGTCTCCGGCCACATCGAGCACGGCGACAGCCTGGGCAACAAAGGCGACATCCTGGACGGCGGCTGCCAGTGGATGACCGCGGGCTCGGGCATCATGCACCAGGAGATGCCCCTGGCCTCCCCAAGGATGCTGGGCCTGCAGTTGTGGCTGAACCTGCCCAAAAAGGACAAGATGACCCCGCCCAAGTACAACGACATCCGCGCCCAGGACGTGCCCGAAGTGCGGGAGAACGGCGGCGTGGTGCGCGTCATCGCCGGCAAGTACAAGGACGCCGTGGGCTTTATGGAAGGCGACCACGTCAAGATGACCATGCTGGATGTCAACCTCCAGCCGGGCGCGGAGTTCAAGATGGAGACCCCCGAGGACGCCACGGTGTTTGTCTACCTGTTCTCCGGCTCAGCCAAGTTTGGCTTGACGGGGACAGAGCAGGATGACAAGCGCGCCATCCTGTTTACCAAGGGCGATGAGGTGGCCTTCACCGCAGGGGACCAGGGCGTCCACCTGGTGCTGTGCCAGGCGAAGGCCCTGAACGAGCCCATCGCCTGGGGCGGCCCCATCGTGATGAACACCCGGGAAGAGCTGATGCGCGCTTTTGACGAGCTGGACCGCGGCACCTTCATCAAGTAAGAAAAATTTCTGTGGATTTACTGCCTGGCCCGATGTAAGATACGGGCAGAAAACGCAAGGAGGAACCCCTATGAAAAATCTCCGCAAAGACGCGACCCTGGGCATCATCCTGCTGGTAGCCTGGTTTGTCATCAAAGTGTTCTTCAACGGATCCGGCCTCTTCCTGTGGCTGCTGGGCCTGGTGGGCCTGGTGGTGCTGGTGGTGGGCCTGTTGCCGGACGAGCTGCACAAAAAGGTGATGGACATCAAAAACAAACTGCTGAGCAAGGCCAAAAAATAAAGGCCGCGAAAGCCATTCAAGCCGTTTTTGACTGACAAAAACGGGTAGAATGAATCTGAACATCAAAAGGAGGATACCCCAACCCATGATTACAAAAGAAATCGCCAAGATGTTGATCGAGCAGATCAACCTGGAACTGCACTCCGCCTACATTTACCTGGAGTTCGCCAATTATTACGAGTCCCAGAACCTGCCGGGCTTTGCCCATTGGTACAAGGTCCAGGCCGGTGAAGAATATGAGCATGCCGACAGGATCCGCCACTTCCTGATTGAAGCCGGCGAGACCGTCACCTTCTCCCCCATTGGCGACACCGTCAAGGGCTTCAAGGACGCCATGGGCCCGCTCAAGGAGGGCCTGAAGCACGAGCAGTTCATCACCGCATCCATCAATAAGATTTACGAGAAGGCCGTGTCCCTCAAGGACCACCTCTCCGCCAACTTCCTGCAGTGGTTCATCAAGGAACAGGGCGAGGAAGAGACCAACGCCCAGAACAACATCGACAAGCTGGAAATGGTCGGCCTGGGCGGCACCGCGCTGTACCTGCTGGACAAGGAATTCGCCCGCCGCGAGGACTGATCGCGCAAGCGGCCATCCTAACTCATGAAAAGTGCCTTCGGGCACTTTTTTTGTTCATCTTCTCTTTTAATAATCGCTTGGTGGATAGCATCAACGCTAAGTACACGCAATCGCCCGGAACCGTCACTTGGCTATTGTGGATTTTCACAACATGAATACTCAGGGAGGTATCGGAGGGCAAAGCCCTCTGATGGAAATCCAAACCAGCGTCTCAATTCGCAATAGTCAGCTGCCTTCACGCCATGGACGGCGCTTGGCACCTTCCTTTGCTCATTGGGCTGCCGCTCACCTTCACCCGCCACTGGCGGCGGT
>JAAYLK010000017.1 GCA_012521895.1 Clostridiales bacterium | reverse complement strand
TTGATACCTTGGCGGCGGGTAGGGTTTTTCGGTGTAAGTTTCGTGAACTGGATGATAGATTAATAGGCCGTGATAACAGCATATTCTGCTTCATCAACGCTTCTAAGATCAAATTTCGGAAGCCCTTTTCTGGTACATCTAGCGCTTGTTCTGATCATTGGGATGACGAACAGCTATTCACCCTCCATCCTCATCAATCGCAGCTTCTGATCAGATTCTCTCAGGAATCCGTCCAAATCCAATTGGCCGGCCAGCCAGCGGTCCATGATCTGGGTGAATTCATGATCTCCCAGCAGCCTAGCCTGTGAACGCTGGTAGACATAGGCGCGCTGCATGTCCTGGCGATATTGGGCGATGGATTCGGCAGAAATCCAGTATCTTTGTTTTTCTTCCTGCGCTATCTGCTTTTGAAGGCTGTCAAGCGCCTGTTGCAGGTTGCTGCGCTCCGCGCCAGCGGCCTGTTCAATTTGTTTCTTCAGGTTTTCTTCATCCGCCGACAGCTTTTGGATGTACCGCTCAAACCAGGGGTGTTGAAGGGGCGTGTTCTCGTCCGGGTAGAGGAGGATGCAAGTCTTATCCTCCAATGACAGGATGTACCGCTCAATGTAGGCAAGGGCTGCATGCTGGTTTTGTGCACGGGCGTTGATTGCCAGGTAATACACATGACAGGGCAGGGTGCCCTCCATCTCCGGCGAAGGCTTAATCAGCACCGGTAGTTCGCGCCCGGGTTCCTCCTTTCCCTCACCCAAAGTGATGTTGAAAAGAGGGTAGCTTCTGGATGCCATCAGGGTTGGTTGGTGATACCAGCTGTTGTCCTGATTGGTCCTATTCAGATCATCAAGTGACAGGCTTTTTACCAGGCTGAGCAAAGCACGCATCAAGCGCGTATCAAAGCGGAAGTCCTGCTGATGGAAGGCCTGGTCGGCCAGCACAAGATCACGCGCTTTGAACAGCATCATCTTTGCGGGGTCGCTGTCCGCATAGGGGATGTAATCCGGGTAATCATCCATGAAATCTGCCTGCCAGGTTTCCAAAAAGCCGCACAAGGCTTCAAAAGTGGTGGGAATTTTTATGCCCAGTTGATCAAACAGTTTGATGTTGGCAGTGTCCACAAAGACATCCATGTCAACGGGCACCAGGTAAATGCCATCCTGGGAGATGGATTGCTCCTGCAAAAAGGGGTAGCAGCGCTTAACATGGCGGCTGATCACCTCACTGCCGCTCAAATCCATCAGGGAGCCTTTTTTCACCGCAGGCGGCAGGTCATCCCAGGCGGAATGCAGGAACAGCAGGTCTGCCGTGCCGTTTTGCAGTAACTGAGGGAGCAGGCTGTCATCTTCCCAACTCCTGTCAACCCGGTTGATGCCGAAGCCCTGGATTGCGTCCATCGCTTTTTGATGTGCGCTTCCTTCGTTCATCCGCGCAAAGACTGTCAGCACATCCGGTGCCTGGCCCTGCGCATCCTGGTATAGCGTGGCTTGCTTCACATCAAGCGCAGAAAACTGTTTTCCCGGCAAGGCCACCAAGCGCTCTCCAATGCCCGCGATAAAATCTGCATTCATATAAGCGCTGAGTTGTTCCCGGCCGGATGCATCCCTTCTGATGACCTTGTTGTCACTGTTGTACAGGATGCTATCGTCTGCACGATCACGGGAGAAAATGAGGTTGTATTCCTGTATGGGTTCACGCAGGCTGCCAAGGGATTGCTCTGTCCCTGTAAAGGGGTCAAACGCAAGCAGTTGCGGTTTGCGGGCATCCGCATCAGAGGTGTTCGCTGCTGCCCAGGCATCCATCACTAGGCCCATCAGCTGCCCATTCTCACCGGGCGTGATGGCCTGCAAATGCTCAGGTTGCTGGATGTCCGCCAGAGCGCCGTCACTCATGCGCCAAGCAAGCAGGCGGGTTTGATAACCTTTGAGCTCTTCCGGGCGAAACAGCGCAAACAAGTGGGATCCTGAGATAAACAAAGCCTCTGGCTGAGTGGGCATGCCCTGTTCCTCATCGACGGGAAAGTTTTTGAGGCGCAGTTTTGGTTGCGCTTCATCAGACTGCGGCAGGAGCTGGAGAAGGGTCTGCTCAGTTTGTTCAAAGCCCCACAGCGTAGCGCCATCCGGCACCAGCCAGGAAACTGGTGGTATGTTTTCCTGTGACAGGGCAAGTTCAAGGGACTTTGTGTTTGCCGACCAGGTGTACAGGCCTTCATGCTGAACCAGCAAGGCCAAGCCGTCCTGCCAGGCGCATTGGCTGCGCACGCGGGATGGATCGTCTGGCCACGCTTTCGGAGTGATAAGGTCAACGGGCATTTCATCTGTTTGCGCGAAGACTGGGCCAATCGTAAAGGCAAAAACAAGTAGGCAACACATCAGGCGAACAAGTGCTTTTCTCATATCAACATCCTCCCGTTTTAATCTATCTGCCTTGTATGACGCATTGGAAGGAGGAAATGTTGCCTTAGAAAAAATTGTTTATTCTGATCATTGGTACAATGATGCGAAGCTCTTTTCTGCCTGCAGTAAAAAATCCAGGCTTTCCTGCGCGGTAAGGCTGTAACGGCGGCCATCCCGCTCCCAGGCCAGGGTGGTTGCTTGCGTTTCCTGATTCACCCATACTTCAAACCCGGTTTCTGATAACCTGTGGGAATATGCGCCCGCCCCTTCACGCATTGGCGACTGCAGATCGAAATATATGGTAATCACAAGCTGCTTGCCCTGGTCTGACTTGTAAAAGGAGCTGAAGGTGCGCGAATCTCCCTCAGAATAATCATGGTGATAAGGAGCGATTTGACCTGGCAGGTTCATCAAAATCCGGTTCTCAAGCTGTAATGCTGGCAAAGAATCGGATGCCTGCGGCTGCCAATCCAATGGGTTGGGTGAAGGCGAGGAAGAGACTTCAAATTGAATAGAGTTGGTTGGGAGAGAAAACATGGCGGGCTCAGGCGATGGTGTAGCATTCACAAGCCAGGTTTCCTGAGGCGTCAATGTCTGAGATGGTTCGAGCGTGGGCGTGGATGAAACCCAGTGGCTGATTGAAGGATGTGGTGATATTTCAGGCGTATAGGAGCTGATAATCTGTTCAGTAACAAGGCTTTCGCCAGGTGTCAACGGTACTTGCTTTTTGTCGCGCCAGGGCTGCATCGCAATCAAGCTGCCCGCAATCAGCATGACGCTGGCGGCCAATACAGCCAGGCGCCTTCCCATTCCGCGCCGGTTGCGGAGGCGCTGATGTATCATATCATCCATCCAATACCGATGGCGCTGGTACAAGGAATCCACCTGCTGTGAGAAGGCTTCATCCTGGTCTAGTTCTCCCCTCAGCGTATCCAGCTCTTTCTCCGCATACCTCTGGAAAGCCTGTCGCAGCGCCTCATTTTGGAGCCTGGTTTTCTTCAATTCAGCGACCTCCTTCCTTCAGCATTTCCCTTAGCTTCTTTCGGCCTTTGCTCAACAGCGCTCGGGCGGACACTATCGCGATGCCCAGGGTGTCTGCAATCTCTGAATCATTTAAGCCCTGCATGTATCGCAGCATCAAGGAGTCTCGTTCACGCGGCGGCAGGCGATCAATGGCCGCCAGTAAGCATTCCATCTTTTCCTGGCTTAGCACTTGCTCTTCCGGACCCGTCCTGACATCAGCGGGAACAACTTCTATCACCAGCTCTTCCTGCCGTTGATTTCTGGCCTTGTTCTGACGGTACAGGCTGATGGCGGTGTTCCTGGTAGATATGACAAGATAAGAGGCCAATTTGTTGCCATTCAATGTACGCAAGAGGTGGGTTTTCTGTATCAGCTTCAACATCACGGTCTGAACCGCGTCTTCCGCGTCCTGTGGATGCCGCAATACCTTGAGCGCTGTTCCGTAAATCAGACGATAATTGGCATGATAAAGCTCGGACAGAAACTCTGCCTCGTCAGATTGATTGTCCAGAAGCAATAAAAACAACACCACTTACAGTATCCTTTTCAATGTGTTAGATTTTCCAGCCTCAACAACGATGAAAGGAAGATCATCTCCTGGAGATTGCTTGATATTATAATAGCGCGAAACAGGATTCCACTCAACCTTCATACCGATAATCAGTATTCTCACTTCTTTTCTGCTTGCTGGTTCAACACGAAGACAGCCAATCGGGAACATTGTTCACCGAAATTTGGACACTTTTTTCATGATTGTGCGGCTTTCTTTCGTTTATCAATTATTCTAAACGCAGTCAAAATGCTGTCAATAAAAGAGAAGATCTGACTTCCCTTGATTTTGCACACTTTTTTAGCTGTTTTTAACCGCTGGCCATCATTCCCACTCGATGCTTGCCGGGGGCTTGGTCGTCACATCCAGCAGCACGCGGTTGACCCCGGGCACCTCGTTGACGATGCGGCGGGAAATTAAAGCCAGAATGTCATAGGGGATGCGGGCGAAGTCCGCGGTCATGAAGTCGTCGGTGGTGACTGCGCGGATGGCGACCGCGGTGTCGTAGCTGCGCCCGTCCCCCATCACGCCCACGGAGCGCAGGTCGGTGTTGACGGTGAAGAACTGGCTGACCTGCTTGTGAAGGCCGGCGCGCTCAAATTCCTCAATCAGGATGGCGTCGCTTTCGCGCGTCAGATGGACCTTGGGGCGGGTCAGCTCACCCAGGGTGCGGATGGCCAGGCCCGGGCCGGGGAAGGGCTGGCGGTCGGTCAGTTCGCTTGGCAGGCCTAGCACGCGGCCCAGCTCACGCACCTCGTCCTTGAACAGGCTGCGGATGGGCTCCACCAGGCTGGTAAAGCCCAGCTCCTTGGGCAGGCCGCCAACATTGTGATGGCTTTTAATGGTGACGGAGCCGGGCGCGGCGCCGGACTCGATGACATCCGGGTAGATGGTGCCCTGGGCGAAATGGTCCAGCTTGCCCAGCTTCAGGGCTTCCTCGCGGAAGACAGCCACGAACTCCGCGCCGATGATCTTGCGCTTTTGCTCCGGGTCCGTGACGCCCTTGAGCTTGTCAAAGAAGCGGTCGGAGGCGTCAATGGCGCTTAAGTGCACCGGGAAATGGGCGGAGAAGACCTGCTTTACCATCTCCGGCTCGTTCTTGCGCATGAAGCCGTGGTCCACAAACACACAGTACAGGCGATCCCCGATGGCTTTGGACAGCAGGGCCGCTACCACCGCGCTGTCCACGCCGCCGGACAGGCCCAGCAGCACCGTGCCCTCGCCCACCGCCTGGCGCACTTCCTTGATGGCCTGGTCGGCGAAGCTGTCCATGCGCCAGTCCCGGGCGCTGTCGCAAATGTTCAACACGAAATTGCGGATGACCTGTTCGCCCTGTACGGAATGGGTCACCTCCGGATGGAACTGGACGCCGTACAGCCTGCGCCCCGGCGCTTCCATGGCGGCCACCGGGCAGGTGGCGGTGGACGCGGTGGCGGTGAAGCCCTCCGGCACCTGTTCAACCTGGTAGCTGTGGCTCATCCAGGAGTCAGACCGCGCGTCCATCCCGGAAAACAGCTGGGAATTAATATCATACGTGACAGCGCTCAGGCCGTACTCGCGCTTGCTGGCCTTCTCCACCCTGCCCCCCAGGGTCTTGGCCATCCACTGCATGCCATAGCACACGCCCAACACCGGGATGCCCAGGTCAAACACGCCTGGGTCGCCCTGCAGCGCGTCCGGGGCATCCACAGACGAGGGGCTACCGGACAGAATAAGGCCGGAGGGCTTCAGCGCCTTGATGGTTTCAAGCGGGGTGCTATAGGGCAGCACCTGGGAAAACACCTGGGCCTGGCGCACGCGCCGGGCAATCAGCTGGGTGAACTGGCTACCAAAATCAAAGATGAGGATGGGCTGGCTCATGACAAACCTCCGACAATCAAAAATGCCGGCGGATGGCCGGCAGGGTGTGTTATTTCTCCGTTCCGTCTGCGTTAAACAGCGGCAGGGTCTGCAGGTACAGGATGTCATCGCGGTCCTTGGCGGGGCCTTCGGCCAGGATGGCCATCTTGCCAACCACGGTGCCGCCCGCTTCCGCCACCAGCTTCTCCACGGCCTTGAGGGATTCGCCGGTGGAAATGACGTCGTCCACAATCAGCACCTTCTTGCCGCGCATGAAGTCCACATCGTTCTGGTCGATGAAGAGCATCTGGCGGTTGACGGTGGTGATGGAGGTGACCTCGGTGGAGAAGACGTTGCGCATGTACAGCTTGGGCGCCTTGCGCGCGATGAGGTAGCGGTTTTCCCGGTTCTGGCGGGCCATCTCATACACCAATGGGATGCCCTTTGATTCCGCGGTGATGATGACGTCGTGCTCCGGCGCGATCTTGAGCAGGTCGCGCGCGCAGGCGATGGTCAGCTCCACATCGCCAAAGATGACAAAGGCGGCGATGTACAGCTCCTGGTTGACCTGGCACAGGGGCAGGTTGCGGGTGAGGCCGGCGACGTGAATTGTGTATTCCATGGTTCCTCCATCATAAAGGCCTTGGGTCAACCCAAGGCGCAGAGCTTGGCTTTTTACTTGTTGATTGTAGGTTGAAAGATGGGCCTTGTCAATCCGCGGGTGCGAGAAAATGAACCTTGAGCAGGGCTGTGAGGGTGGCCAAATCCTCGGTTTTGTTGATGGCGCTGCGCGTCTGCGCGGCATTGCGGGTGCCCTTTAGGTACCAGGCGAAATGCTTGCGCATCTCCACCAGCGCCCAGCGCTCGCCCTTGAAGTCAATCATGTCCTGCAGGTGTTTGAGCGCCGTTTCCAGCACTTCCTCTGTCGTGGGATAGGTGGGCTCCTGGCCAGCCAGCGCCTGCTTGATCTGGCCAAACAGCCAGGGGTTGCCCAGCGCGCCGCGGCCGATGGCGATGCCGTCCGCGCCGGTGTGCGCCAGGATGTTCACCGCGTCCTGCGGAGTGAAGACATCGCCGTTGGCGATGACCGGGATGGTGACGGCCTGCTTGACCTTGGCGATGGCGTCCCAGTCCGCCTTGCCCGCGTACTGCTGCTCCCGCGTGCGACCGTGGACGCACAGGGAATCCACGCCCTCTTCCTGGCACATTCTGGCGAAATCCACCGCGTTGATGGAATGCCTGTCCCAGCCGATGCGCATCTTGGCGGACAGCGGTTTTGTGGTGTTCTTCCGCACGGCGGCGATGACCTTGCGCGCCAACTCCGGCGTTTTCATAAGGGCGCTGCCGCTACCGGAAGAGGTGACCTTGGGCGCGGGGCAGCCGAAGTTGATGTCGATGCCCTGGTAGTAGGGCAGGGCGCTCAATTGCGCGGTGGCCATCGCCATGTAATGCGGATCCTTGCCAAAAATCTGCGCGGTGAGGGTGGTTTCTTCCTTATGGTAGTCCAGCAGGCAGCGCATGGCCACGTTGTCCTTGGGCGCTTGCATCAATCCCATGGCGCTGATCATCTCACTGACGGTGTGTGTGGCCCCAAGGCGCAGGCAGGCATGGCGGAAAGGCCAGTCGGTGATGCCCGCCATGGGCGCCACGACCAGCGGAATGCTTGCGTTGTTCATGGTGATATCGATTATGGGGTGTAAGCCCTTTCATTGCGTAGTTCACGGATGTGCCACTGGCCGTTTTCCCGGATCAGGATGACATCATAGCGCGCGGAGGGCCAGCGCGGGGGCGACCATTGCTCCTGCGGGGTCACTTCGCGAAAGCTGGACTTGATGCGCCCGTCTATGGCGGGCACCTGCTCGGTGATGGTGGCGCGGGCGGTGTCCTCCCAAGGCCAGGTCCACATCCATTCCATCCGCAAGCGGTGGTCGATGCCGGTGATCTGGTAGGGCTCATAGGGGTTGGTGCCGTTGCGGATCACCGCCAGGCGCTTGTCCTGGGGCAGGTAGGCCATGGAAAAATACTTCTGCAGCTCCTCATTGTCCTCGTTCATCATCACCGCCAGGGTGCGCTGGGCCATGCCGTCTTTCAAGATGACAAAGATGTTGGCCGCGTTCATGGAGAAGTAAAAGGCGATGGTCATCAGCCCCAGGATGGAGGTGATGATGATGAGCCTCTTGGCGATGAACCAGACCAGGCGCCGCAGTTTCTTCATTGACTATTCCTCAGGGGTGCAGGGTGGTGCCCAGGTCTTCCCCATGAAGCACGCGCAGGATGTTGCGCGGGTTGTCCAGGCCAAACACACGCACCTGGGGCAGCTTCTGGTCGGCACAGATGGTGAAGGCGGCCAGGTCCATCACCTTCAAGCCCTGTTTGAGGGCGTCCTGGTAGCAGATGGTCTTGATGAGCTTGGCGTCCGGGTCCTGGTTAGGGTCGGCGGTGTACACACCGTCGATGTTCTTGGCCAGAAGCAGGCTGTCGGCCTTCAGCTCCACCGCGCGCAGCACCACGGCGGTGTCGGTGGTGAAGAAGGGGTTGCCCAGGCCGCCGCCAAAGAAGGCGATGCCATCACGGTTAAGCGCCTCGTCCGCCAGGTCCCGCCGGTAGTTGGAGCAGACATTGGGCATGTGGAGGGCGGAAAACACCTCGCTCTTTCGGCCATGCTGGGCCAGGGCGTCCTGCATCATCACGCAGTTCATCACCGTGCCCATCATGCCCATCATGTCCGCCCGCACCGCGTCCATGCCGGCGGACGCGCCGTGACGGCCGCGCCAGAGGTTGCCAGCGCCAATCACCACGCCAACCTGGATGCCGCTGTCAACGATTTCCTTTAAGATGCCGGCCACTTCCAAAATCTTGGCATGGTCAAACAACCAGCCGTTCTCCCCCAGCGCCTCGCCGGACAATTTCAATAAGATACGTTTCGGGGCCATGGGCTACTCCCTCCCTGCCGGATTGGCAGTTGTGCTAAATGGGGGCGGCGCAACAAGCGCCACCCCCATCATACATCAAATTTGTGACAAGATTAAGCCTTGCCGGTCATTGCCTCGATTTCACCGGCGAGGTCAGACACCTTCTTCTCAATGCCCTCACCGCGCTCATAGCGGGTGAAGCGGCGCACGGAGATTTTCTCCCCGCTGGCCAGGGCGGTCTCGTTGACCAGGGTCTGCACGGTGATGTCGGGGTTTTTCACGAAGGGCTGCTCCAGCAGGCAGACTTCCTTGTAATACTTCTCAATGCGGCCTTCGACCATGCGGTCCACAATCTTCTCGGGCTTGCCTTCGTTGAGGGCCTGGACGCGCAGGATTTCACGCTCTTTGTTGAGGTTCTCGGTGGGCACTTCGTCCTTGCTGACAAACTGGGGATTGCTGGCAGCAATCTGCAGCGCCAGGTCATGGCAGAGGTTTTTAAAAGCGTCGGTGTTGGCGACGAAGTCGGTTTCGCAGTTGACCTCCAGCAGGACGCCAATCTTGCCGCCCATGTGGATGTAGGAATCCACCATGCCTTCTGAGGCGATGCGGCCGGCTTTTTTGGCGTTGGCGGCCAGACCCTTTTCACGCAGGTACTCAATCGCCTTTTCCATGTTGCCGCCCGTTTCAATCAGCGCCTTTTTGCAGTCCATCATGCCTGCCTGCGTGCGCTCACGCAGCTCTTTGACCATTGCAGCGGTAATTTCCATCTTAATTCTCCTTCAAGTCGTAGCAAAAAGCGATTAAGCGCCCATGTCCTCGCCGTCTTCTTCGCCTTCTTCAACAGCGTCATCAGCCTGGGAACCCTGCTTGCCTTCCAGCACGGCATCCGCCATCTTGCCGGAAATCAGCTTGACAGCGCGGATGGCGTCGTCGTTGCCGGGGATGATATAGTCCACCAGGTCCGGATCGCAGTTGGTGTCCACGATGGCGACCACGGGGATCTTCAGTACGCGGGCTTCGGCGATGGCGATGGCTTCCATGTGCGGGTCGACCACAAACAGCGCGCCGGGCAAGCCCTTCATGTTGCGGATGCCGCCCAGGTTGCCTTCCAGCTTGTCACGCTCGTGCATGAGCTTGATGACTTCCTTCTTGGGCAGGACGTCAAACTGTCCGCTGGCTTCCATTTTATCAATCTCGTTCAGGCGGTCAACGCGGGAACGGATGGTGCGGTAGTTGGTGAGCATGCCGCCCAGCCAGCGGCGGTTGACATAGAACATGTTGCAGCGCTTGGCTTCCTGCTCGATGGATTCCTGGGCCTGTTTCTTGGTGCCCACAAACAGGATGCTCTTGCCCTCCATGGACAGGTTGCGCACGAACATGTACGCTTCCTCGATTTTGCGAACGGTCTTTTGCAGGTCGATGATGTAGATGCCGTTGCGCTCGGTGAAGATGTAGGGGGCCATTTTGGGGTTCCAGCGGCGGGTTTGGTGTCCGAAGTGGACGCCTGCTTCCAGCAGGGACTTCATAGAGATGACAGCCATGGGTTTTCCTCCTTGTTTTTGCCTCCGCGGCGCTCATCCCGCGCGGCCGCCGTTTCCGGCACAAGCGCGCAGTCACCCCGCGTGTGTAATGCCCGAGGATTATAGCACAAGGCGTGAAGGGAATGCAAGCAATCCGGCGCGAAATTTTGCGTTTCCAGGCGCTACATGTTTGATGATTCAATCAGACCTGAACGCTCATCCCGTCATAGGCAGCCAGGTAGCCATGGGGATGCAGCGCTTCCTCCAGCTGGTGGTGCAGCAAGCCGCCGTTGTGGGAAAAGTGGGTGGCCACAAACACTGTGTCCTTGTCCGCGTTCCCCTCGCGTGTCAGGCGCTGTTTGATGTCTATCAAATCGGGCACGCCCATGTGGTTGCTGCCCTCACGGTCCTTGCCATGCGTGCAATCCAGGCTGATCAGGTCAAAGCGCAAACCCTTGATGTAACGCCAGGTGGCTTCCGGGAAGATGCCGGTGTCGTTGCCGTACAGCAGGCGCTTGCCGTCCTTTTCAATGATGTAGATGAAGCATTTTTCATTCTTGGCGTGCGCCGCCAGCAGCGGGGTCACGGTGTAGCCTGCAAGCCGGGCAGGGACAAACGCTGTCAATTCCACTACGCTCAAGCGGGCAGCATCCTCCGTTAGATGGTTCTGCTGAAGGTAAATAGCAACCTGTCGAACGAGGGCGTCATTACCGTAGAGGGTGAGGTGGCTGCGCGTGTCGCAAAAGCCCTTGCAGCGGTAGAACAATTCGTTCAAATACAGATGGTCCTCGTGGGTGTGGGTGATGAGGGCGTGCTCCATCGCAGGCAGGTTCAAGCCATGCCGGATCATGTGCCAGTAGCTGTCCGGCGGGAAATCGATCAGGAGCCGATCGTCCATCACCGCCTGGGAACGGGTGCGGATGTCCTTTCCCCCGCGCTTTATGGCCTCCACACACAGGTCACATTGGCAGAAAATCCCCGGCGTGCCTTCCGCCGCCGCGGTGCCCAGGTATTGCAGTTTCATGCGGACCTCCTCAGTAGCCTGATTCCTTCTTCGTAAGGTTCAGATTTTTTCGTGATATGGATGAAACAATCATACCACTTATAAGGATAAGTTTCCTTAGATGTAAGCGACGAAGTTGCATCATATATGCTTACTCATGAGAATATTGGCGCGTTGATTGTATCTCAACGAGAAAGAAGTAAGCAGTACAATGTTTGATTAATACAGACAAATAATCATTGTTTTATTTTGCTTGCAAATCTTTTTCATCCATGCTAATATCTTGCATGCGCTTGGGATTATAGCTCAGTTGGCTAGAGTACCACGTTGACATCGTGGGGGTCACTGGTTCGAGCCCAGTTAATCCCACCAAGCAAACAGCCCTGAAAACACATCGTTTCAGGGTTTTTCATTTTCATCGCTCGCGATTCACCGCACGGTTCCTGCTCTTCAAACCCCGCTCAAACGCCTTGATTTCTTGACAATAAGGGCCAATCCGCATATGATGAAAACGCTTTTATTCAAGGAGGACTTTTTGTGTCACTGACGATGGACAAGCTGGTCGCGCTGTGCAAGGTGCGCGGGTTTATTTTTTCAGGATCAGAGATTTATGGCGGCCTGGCCAACACCTGGGACTACGGCCCTTTGGGCGTGGAATTTAAGAACAACGTCAAGCGCGCCTGGTGGAAGAAATTTGTCCAGGAAAGCGAGCACAACGTGGGCGTTGACAGCGCCATTTTGATGAACCGCAACGTCTGGGTGGCCTCCGGCCACGTGGGCAATTTCAATGACCCGCTGATGGACTGCAAGGCCTGCAAGTCCCGCTTCCGCGCGGACCAGCTGATTGAGGACGCCGCCGGCAAAAAAGGCGAAGTCATCCAGGCGGACGGCTGGTCCAACCAGGAGATGGAAGACTACATCAAGGAACACAACCTGGTCTGCCCCTCCTGCGGCAAGGCCGATTTTACTTCCATCCGCAAGTTCAACATGATGTTCAAGACCCACCAGGGCGTGACCGAGGACACCGCGGCGGAGATTTACCTGCGCCCGGAGACCGCCCAGGGCATCTTTGTCAATTTCAAGAACATCGTCCGCTCCACAAGGCGCAAGCTGCCCCTGGGCGTGGCCCAGGTTGGCAAGTCCTTCCGCAATGAGATTACCCCGGGCAACTTCACCTTCCGCACGCGCGAGTTTGAGCAGATGGAGCTTGAGTTTTTCATCAAGCCCGGCACCAATATGGAGTGGTTCCAATATTGGCGCGCCTTCTGCCGCGACTGGCTGCTGTCGCTGGGCATGAAGGAAGAGAACCTGCGCCTGCGCGACCACAAAAAAGAGGAGCTCTCCCACTACTCCAAC
>JAAYLK010000016.1 GCA_012521895.1 Clostridiales bacterium | reverse complement strand
TGTTTAAACAAGCCGGCTACCAGCGCATCGTCTTGCACCACGAGCTGATCAACCCCGCCTCCGGCAGGGTGATGCAAAAGGCGGGCCTGCAGTTTGAGGGCATCATGCGCAGAACCTACCCCTGCAAAGGTCACATGGTGGACCTCGCCCAATACGCCGCCCTGGATGACGAGTGGCTTTCACATCATTGACGCCTCAACAAAACAAAAACGGCTGCCATTTTTCGCAAGTGGCAGCCGTTTTGATTTGGCTGAACTTATTCTACGGAAAAACCATAGATGGTTTCAGAGCGGAACACATCCCCGGCCTTGAGCAGTGTGCTTGGGAAGTGCGTGTGGTGCACGCTGTCGGGGTGATGCTGGGTTTCCAGCGCGATGCCGCTGTAGGGCTGGTAGACGGCACCGCCCTTGGCGGCGCCGGACAAGCCCTGACCGGAATACACCTGGATGCCCGGCTGGTCCGTCCATACGCGCATCACCCTGCCCGATTGCGGGTGGGACAGCACCGCGGCCTCACGCATGCCTTCGTCGTTTAATACATAGTTGATGTCATAGCCCTGGGCGCTGTCAAACATGGGGCTGACGCCCAGCATGTCCAACTGGCCACCAAGCTTTTTCGGCGCGCGCAGGTCATAGGGCGTACCGTCGACCTTCATCAATTCTCCCGTTGGAATCAAGTCCTCCGTGGTGGCGGTGACCGCCTCCGCATGCACCTGCAACAGGTGGTCCCGCACCGTCCCCTGCCCCGCCAGGTTGAAATAGGCGTGGTTGGTCAGGTTGACCACGGTGTCCTTGTCGCTGCTGGCTTCATAGGCGATGGACAGCTTGCCGTCCTCCCCCAGGGTGAAAGTGACCTTGGTGGTCAAGGTGCCGGGAAAGCCCTCCTCCATGTCCGGGGAGACGTAGGTGAAGGCCACCTGGCTGTCCCCGGATTGCTCATGGTCCCAGATTTTCTGGTCAAAACCATCCTTGCCGCCGTGCAGGGTGTTCTTCCCGTTGTTGGCGTACAAAGGATACGTTTTGCCATTGAGCGCAAAGGACGCGCCGGCGATGCGGTTGCCCCAGCGGCCGATGGTGGCGCCCAGGTAGCCTGAGCGGGTCTGGTAATCCTTCAATGTGTCAAAGCCCAGGCAGACATCCGCCAGCTTGCCTTCGCGGTCCGGCGCCAGGATGCCCACCAGCCGGGCGCCGAAATTGCTGAGGATGACGGCCATCCCGGCGCTGTTCTTAATCGTCAGCAGCAGGGCTTGCTCACCCTGCGCGCTGGTTCCAAAGGGTGTGATGATCATTCTTTCCTCCAAAAAATCAGGTGGTGCTGCGCATCAGCTTCATCCAGTCGTCGTAGCGGGTGACAAATTCTTCGTTGTCACGCGATTTTTCAAGCATGGACAGCACCAGGGAGATGGCGTCCTGCTCTGAGGACATGGAGAAGCGGTCACGCACCTTGGCGGCCACCTCGCGCTCTTTTTCGTTCAGCAGCAGTTCCTCATGGCGGGTGCCGCGCTTTAGCAGGCTGACCGCCGGGAAGAGCCTGCGCTCTGACAGGGTGCGGTCCAGGGTCAGTTCCATGTTGCCGGTGCCCTTGAACTCCTCAAAGATGACGCCGTCCATGCGGCTGCCAGTGTCCACCAGGGCGGTGGCGATGATGGTGAGGCTGCCGCCTTCGCGCATGTTGCGCGCGGCGCCAAAGAAGCGCTTGGGCTTGTTCATGGCGCCTGCCGCCAGGCCGCCGGTCATCACCCGGGCGGAGCCGGGCATCAGGGTGTTGTAGGCGCGGGACATGCGGGTGATGCTGTCTAAGAGAATCACCACATCCTTGCCCATTTCCACCAGGCGCATGGCGCGTTCCAGGGTCAATTCACTCACCTTGGCGTGGCTCTCCGGCGGCTCGTCAAAGGTGGAATAATAGATGTCCCCGCCCACGGTTTCCTTCAGGTCCGTCACTTCCTCGGGCCGCTCGTCCACCAACAGCATCATAGAATGGACTTCCGGGTGATTGTGCTTGAGCGACAGGGCAATTTTCTTCAAAATGGTTGTTTTCCCCGCCTTGGGCGCGGCCACAATCATGGCGCGCTGGCCAAAGCCAATGGGGATGAACAGGTCAATCAGGCGCAGCACCAGGTCGTTGTCCTCACGCGAGGACAGCTTCATCTGCCGGGTGGGGTAGCAGGGGGTCAACTCATCAAAATTGCGCCTGACAGGGCGGTCTTTGGGGGCGTTTGAACCCAGCTTGCTGACGCTGTCGGTCTCCTCGCCGTTGATGGCGGTGATGTAGAGCATGGCGGCATAGCGGTCGTTCTCCCGCTGGGAACGGGTCTTGCCCGCGACATAGTCGCCGTTGCGCAGCTGGAAGCGGCGGATCTGGGTGCCGGAGATGTAGACATCATTGCGCCCGGGCAGCAGGTTGTTGGCCCGCAGGAAGCCGTAGCCGTCCTGCTGGATTTCCAGGATGCCTTCGCCGTCGCCCAGGTCGCCGGTTGCCAGCAGGTTGGACACCGCGGTGGCGGCGTTGACCTCACGCACCAGCTCCGGCTCCGCGAAGCCGGGGGTGGGGATGTCATCCTGGAAGGCTGCCGGGTGGCGGCCAGGGAGTGCTGAGCGGTAGGCGTTGCTTTGATAGATGCTGGAGCGCTCTGCCGGCAGGGTGGCGGGCTGGTAGGTCCTGCTCTCCTGCGCTGACATGGGGTATTTGATGGATGGCTCAGGCAGGGCGGCCTCCGGGCCAAAGCGGCTGACCGTCCTGGGCGCGCTGGGGCGCGGCTTGGGCGGGTAGAGGCTGGGGTCAACCGCGACGGCGGGCTCCCGCGGGATGGTGTTGATGCCCTGGCTAATTTGCGGCGCGTAGCGCTGCTGGGCAGGGGACTGCGGCTGGGAGAAGGGCTGGGGATTGTGCCAGGCCCGGGAGCCCTGCAGGGTGAAGGCGGGCTTGGTCTTGCCGGTGGATGTTTTGGTGCTGTCAACAGGTTTCTTGGGTGGCATGCGGCGCACAGGCGCAGCGCTTTCCTCGTCATCATCCGCAATGATGGTAGCCCGGCGCGTGGGTGCCGGTTTTTCCACGGGCTTTGCTTCCAGGATGGGCATCACTTCCTGCTCATCAGCCAGGGAAGCCTTAATCTTATCAATGATAGCCGCCTTGGTGGTGAGAGAGGAAAGGGTAATCCCCCGCTCTTTGGCGAATTTTCGCAGTTCCAGCACAGTCATGGCTGAATAATCCTTGTGTTGTGTCACGTATGCCTCCTTGGGCTGAGTAGATTTAGAAAAGTGAAGTTCTGCCGTGTTGGCTCTGTCCAGGCATCCGCTGCCTCATGAAGGCTTCGGGATTGTTCCGCAATCAGTTTTGGGTTGGCTGGGCACAAAGGTCCCCGCAGCGCAAATACAAAGGGTGGTTTATGCCGGATGAAGTCTTCTAAGTGCAGAATTGATGGTTGATGGATGTTTGAACTGGGATTTCGGATATACACAGAAAATAATGCAGCCGATGTTTGTTTCCTTCACTTGATTAATGCGTCTGCGAAAATATTACCACAGCAGTTTTCCCTTGGCAAGTTCAGACTATAGAAAAAACCGGTGAAATTGTAAGAATATCATGAACAAAGCATGGTTTCTTGCTCAAACATGCATGTTTTGGTATCAATCAGGGCTTCCGCGGTGGGAATGAGATGCCAGAAAATAATCCTTGCATTTCTCCCGGGCATCCGTTATACTACCGCTTGCGCGCTGATGTAGCTCAGGCGGTAGAGCACCTCCTTGGTAAGGAGGAGGTCATGGGTTCGAGTCCCATCATCAGCTCCAGCAATATCCCTTGTCATAACGACAGGGGATTTTTTGCCTCACTTCGGTTTCAGCGGAGGCTTTACGAGAACATTTGTTCGTGTTATGCTCTTGGCGGAGGTGGGAAGGATGGCAATCAAGACCTATGTACCGGTTGGCTTTGAAACGGATGAGCAGGGCGGGCTGTTCCCCCGCTGGCTTTGCTTTCGCCGCCAGCGCTTTGACATTGACCAGGTGCTGGAGCTGCGCCAGGCCGTCGCGGTTAACGTGGGCGGCCATGGCCTGCGCTTTACAGTGCGCATCGGCCAGCGCAAGGCCTACCTGTTTCTGGACGATTATGACCGCTGGTTTGTGGAGGAAAAAGTTCCCCATGAAATAGCCCGCGTGGGCGGGCTTGTAATCGGGGAAAATTACGCGTTTTGACGAGGCGGGCGCGGAGTTTACGCCAGGGAGGCAATCAGCTCAGACAGCTTGGCGACCCCCACCGTATAGCCATAGGAATTGTCCAGGGTATAGTCCGCGCAGGCGTGGTAGAACCCGATGTGCTTGTTGTATTCAAAGATGACGTCCTCATGGGAGCCGTCCCTGAGGGTGGGCCGGCGGTCAATCTTGATGTCAGAGAGAATCTGGTCCAGCGGCCGGTCGATGTGGATGATGACCCCGTGGTTTTGCATGAGCAGGACATTCTCACGCACGGTGGGCAGGCCGCCGCCGGTGGACACCACACAGGGGGCTTGGGTGGCCAGGTCCACGAGGACTCCGGATTCGGCGTTGCGGAAAAATTCTTCGCCAAAGCGCGCGTAGATGTCGTTGACAGACAAGCCCATCATTTCACTGACGCGCTGGTCCGTGTCCACAAAGCGCAAATTGAGGTTGGCCGCGGCCTTTCGCCCCAGCGTCGTCTTCCCGCCGCCGGACATACCCACAAGAAATATATGCATCCGGAGCATTGCCTTGCCTCCTTTCCACATCGCTTATGTCATTTCGCAGATTATAGCATAACAACAAAGAAAACTGCAATACACACAAGAAGCGCAAACAAAATGCCCTGTCGTGTGACAAGGCATTTGGGCGCTAACCTGTTGCGGCTATTTAAGCGGTTTTCGCCTGCTCAGCCAGCTGGGCAAAGGCTTGGGCGTCGTTCACGGCCAGGTCGGCCAGCATCTTGCGGTTGATGACGATGCCCTTGCGCTTGAGGCCGTTGATGAGGCCGGAGTAGTTGAGGCCATTCAGGCGGGCCGCCGCGTTGATGCGGACGATCCACAGGCGGCGGAAGTCGCGCTTGCGCAGCTTGCGGCCGATGTAGGCATAACGCAGTGAACGGCGGACCTGTTCACTCGCAGAACGGTATTGTTTGGACTTGGCACCATAATAGCCCTTGGCCAGTTTGAGCATCTTCCGACGCTTTTTTTGTGCGTTGATCGCCCTCTTAATGCGAGCCATGTGTATTTTCCTCCTCTAAAAGCGTAGAAATTATTTCTGAATCAGCAGACGGATGGTTGCCGCTTCTTTTTTGTTGGCCAGGAAACCACCGGCGCGCAGCTGACGGGTGCGCTTGGTCTTCTTCTTGGTCATGATGTGGCCCAGGTTCATGCTCTTGTGCTTGACTTTACCATTCTTGGTGACACGGAACCGTTTGGCCGCGCCGCGGTGGGACTTCATTTTTGGCATAGCAATGCCCTCCTTTGATCACAGGCTTGATGTTAGGCCTGCTGTTGTTGGGGTTGGGATTCCTTCTCGGCTTTGACTGGTTTGTCCTGACGGGGCACCAGAATCATGATCATGTGCCGGCCTTCCAGGTTGGGCATGCGCTCAATCACGGCGACGTCACTGATGCGCTCGGCAAACTCCTTCATGACCTTGTAGCCAATCTCGCTGTGGGTAATCTGGCGGCCGCGGAAACGGATGGTCACCTTGACCTTGTCCCCCGCCTTTAAGAACTTGACAGCGTTCTTGGCCTTGACCTGAATGTCATTCTCCTCAATGGTGGCAGACAGCTGCACTTCCTTCAAGGTAATGGTCTTCTGGTTCTTGCGCATCTCTTTTTCGCGTTTGGCCTGCTCAAAGCGATGCTTGTCATAGTCCATGATCTTGCACACCGGCGGCTGCGCCTTGGGCACGATCTTGACCAGATCCAGCCTGGCGTCCTCAGCCAGCTGCAGGGCGCGCTCTGTGGGCATAACCCCCAGCTGGGTGCCGTCAGCCCCGATGACACGGACTTCGCGATCACGGATTCCTTCGTTGATAATCAGTTCTGTGCTGATGTTTGCATACCTCCATCAAAAATAAAATTGGCGGGCAAAAACCCGCCAATTCGATTCTCATCGTGTCCTTGCACCAGACAATACTGGATCGTCAGGTGAGAAGCGGGCAGCTTCTGCTTGTCGCAAGGCTTATCTTATAACACTTCCCGTGGGTTTGTCAAGCGTTTTGCCCAAGCTTTCCGCTTTAGGGCACATCCACCGTTTCCTCGGTCTCCGGCAGCGCTTCCAGGGGCTGCTCCAGCGGGGACTGGGCGTGTTCCTGCGCCTGCGCGATGGCCTGGTCAATAGCTTCGTCGTAGTACACCACGGTTTCCTGGGCCAGCCAGCCTTCAAAGGCGGCTTCATAGGCCTGGTTTTCCTTCATGGAGCGCAGGTAGTCCTCAATTTCCAGGCGGATGGCTTCAGTCATGATGAGGCCGGAGGGCACATCGCGCAGGTACTGCAGGATGTGGATGCCAAAGCTGCCCACCACGGGGTCGGAGACATCGCCGGACTGTTGCATTTTTTCAGAGAAGGCGGCGCGGGTGAACACCGGGTCATAAATGATGGACTGGCTGTGGACGGAGTAGCCGTTGGCGATGTTGTTTTCCACCGTCATGCCGGGGTCCTCGCCGTATTCCTTGATGAGGTCCAGGAAGCTTTCACCGCGGCCAAGGCGCTCATAAATCATGTCGATGTCGGCCTTGCGGGAATCCAGCACGGCCTGGCGGGCTTCGTCCACCATCTGCTGGGTAATGGCTTCCTTGGCGGGTTCTGGAGGCGCGGTTTCCTCGCCTTCCACCGGTTCCACCGGGACTTCGGCGGTTTGCTGCTGCTCTTCAAAGGCGGCGGACAGGGTTTGGTAGTTCTGGACCAGGGCTTCATCCGCCTTCAGCAGGATGTGGATGATGCCCCTGTAGCCCTCCGGGGTGTACCAGGAGGACTGGCCGGAATACTGGGTGGTGTACTCATACTGGGCGATGTCGTTTTCAAAGCTCTGGCGGTACATCGCGCCGATTTCCTGGAAGACCGCCTGCACTTCTTCCTCTGTGGGGGTGTAACCGGCCAGCAGGTAGTCGTTCATCCGGTCAAGGGCGGCCGCGTTGCGCACATCCGCGGCGACCAGTTCCACCGTCAGCCCCTGGGAGGAGAACAGCTCCTCCGCCTGGGCGCGGGCAGCGGCCTTGGCTTCCTCGGTGTCGGCGGACTGGTAATACTCCGCGTAGGAGTTGACCGCATTGTCCCACTGCGCCTGGGCCTCCGCCAGGAAGGAATCCTCCTCATCCTGGTTGAACTTGTCAAAGCCCATGTCGGCGATTTTCTTGCTGAGCACCTGGCGGCGGATGAGCACATCCAGCACCGCGCGGTAGTCGGTTTCATCGCTGATGAACTGGTTGTTCAAAAAGACCGGGATTTGATTGGCCACCTGGCTTTTTGTGATGTTGACCCCGTTGACCGAGGCCAGCACTGGGTCCTCAGTGGGGGCGGCGGTTTCCGCCAGGCCTGGAAGGGCAAGCGCCAGCGCCATCATCAGCGCCAGCACGAGGGAGAAGAGTTTTTTATTCATGGTCAGAATCCTTTCAGTTTGCTCTGCCCATTATGGCACACTGGGCTTGCGCCGGGCAAGCAAAGCGTGCCAAGCGTTACAGAAACTTCATATGGCATCAGGCGTCCCTTAAGACGGCTACTTCGCCATCCACGTCAGAGCGGGTGCGCAGGATGGTGTTGTGGGCTTCCCTTGCCGCCAGGAGGTAGTTGATGGCCGCGCGGTTCATCAGTTCGCCCGGCACCACCACCGGGATGCCCGGCGGGTAGACCACGATGGTTTCCGCCATCACATAGCCCTCGGTGTCCTCAATGGGCAGGCAGATGAAAGGCGCGCGTTCCGCGGTGGCGATGGGCACCTTGCTTTGCACCTGCGGCGCCATCAGCGGCATCTTCATGACGCTGGCCGGCTGGAGGGCCTTGTCAATTTGCAGCAGCGAGTCCCCCAACCGCTCCATGGTCTCCACCGTGTCCCCCATTCCGGTCATGCACAGCACGCCCTGGGGGGTAATCATCTCAGGTTCGGTATCATGCTTGTTGCGCAGGATTTCCGCCAGCTCATAGCCGGAGATGTTGGTGTTGAGGGTGGATATAAAGACCTTGCTGGGGTCCAGGCCATACACGTTTTCAAGCTTCTTCCCGCGGTCCTTGCCATAGCCCAGCACGCGCAGGTGCTGAAGGCCCAGCGCTTTTTTCTGAAAGGCTTCCAGCGACCGCGCCCAGTTTTTGAACAGCTCCTCCTTGTGTT
Source organism: Clostridiales bacterium (assembly GCA_012521895.1). Taxonomy (GTDB): domain Bacteria; phylum Bacillota; class Clostridia; order Christensenellales; family Aristaeellaceae; genus UBA6115. The sequence goes on along the minus strand of JAAYLK010000016.1, from coordinate 32,660 downwards.
CCTTGATCAGCCGGACGCAGCTGTCGATGCTGGCCAGGAGCAAAAAAGAGGGGCTGGTGGTTTCAAAGATGGCCAGTTGCCGCTGCATCTCATGCGCCAGGGCGGGGGTGCGCACATGGGCCAGCGCGGTCTGGGTGAGGGAGGGCAGGGTCTTGTGCAGGGACTGGATGACGATGTCCGCGCCGGCTGACACGGCGTTTGAAGGAAAATAGGGCGAAAAACCCAGGTGGGAGCCATGCGCCTCGTCCACAATCACCGTCAGGCCATGGCGGTGCGCCAGGGAGATGATGCTTTTTAGGTCACTGGTGACCCCTTCATAGGTGGGGCAGGTAATCATCAGCACGCGGGCGTCCTGGTGCTGCAGGATGGTCTGCTCGATGGACTCCACGGACATGGAAGCCGCGATCTGAAAGCGCATGTTGGTTTGCGGATAGATAAAGTAAGGGCGCAGGTTGTTCAGCGCCAGGGCGTTGTACACGGATTTGTGGCAGTTGCGCGCCATGATGATGCCATCCCCGGGCGCGGTCACCGCGCGGATGGCGCTTAAGATGCCCACAGTGCTGCCGTTGACCAGGAAGAAGCTGTGCTTTGCGCCAAAGACCTCGGCGCACTGGTCCATGGCTTCCTGCAGGATGCCGCCCGCCGCGTGGAGGTGGTCAAAGCCTTTGATTTCCGTGATGTCTATATCTGCGGCCAGTGTCTTCAAATACGGCGCCAGGGTGATGTTGCGTTTATGACCGGGCATGTGCATGGGCAGCGTGACAGGGCAGGAACGCTGCAGCAACTCAAGCAAAGATTGCGCCATTGATGATCCTCACAATTTGTGTACTCAGCGGTATTCCATCGGTATGATGTCGCGCGCTGCAGTGCATTATAAGCATGATTGGTCCCCGGGTGCAAGATAGAAAATCCAGTGTGGTTTTTCCAGTGTTTTTCAGCAAAACAAAGGCCGTCATCGCTGACAGCCCTTGGATTTGGTCATGGGTTTTCAGTCTCCACCGTGAACACGGTGGGCGCGGCCTCTGGCACGACGGGCGGCAGGCTCATGCCCGGCGGGTCGGTGGGCATGGGCGTGGGCGCGGGCGTGGTGCTGGCCAGCACCTGCTCATACAGCGCCGTCAGGGTAGCCTTGTCCGCGGTGCCGTTCTGGTTTAGCCTGTTGTCCTTTTGGAAGGCGCGCACCGCCTGCTTGGTGCCGTCAAGGTAGGTGCCGGTGACGGTGCCCCTGAAGTAGCCCAGTTCCTTGAGCTTGTTTTGCAGCCAGAACACATCCTCACCCGTGGAGCCGGACTTCAAGGCGCGAATGTCAGCGGGCGGCCTGGAGCCGTCATAGTGCGGCTGTTGGGTGGGCGCCGGCGTGGCGTTGTGGACAAAGGAAGCCTTGTTCCAGTCCCCCGGCTTGTGCGCGGCCTTGAGCTCCGGATCCAGCGGCGCGTCATCAAAAATGGTGATCTTGGTTCCCGCGCGGATGTTGTCATACATCCATTTGGCGTCCGCCAGCGTCAGACGGATGCAGCCGTGGGAGGCCACCGAGCCCAGCTTGCGCACGCTGTTCATGTTGGGGCGCTTCAAATCGTAATTGGCGTAGATGATGGAATGGAAGGCGATTTCACTGTCGATGCGCACCCACCAGCGCGCGGTGCCTCCCCCCCAGTTGGGGAAGTGCGCCCATTGCGCGCGGCGGCCGGTGGTGATGTAGGTGCCCGGACGGCTGGGATAGCCCGCGGTGCCGGTGGAGCACCAGAACACCTTCTCCAATTGGGTGTGCTCACCCTTCTCGTCCAGGCCATACACCTTGATCAACTGGTTGGCCACGTCCACATCCACTGCATAGGGAATGGGCGCCGGGGTGGGGCTGGGCTTGGGCACGCCGTCCGCGCGCACCACGTCCAGGGAGAAGAGCACGTTCCAGGTGGATTCCCCCACAATGCCATCGGGCACCAGGCCGTTGTACTGCTGGAATTTTTTTACGGCGGCGTGGGTGTGCTCGTAATAGCCGCCGGTGATTTTGCGGTCAAAGAAGCCCAGGGCCGTCAGGCGCTCCTGCACCTGGGAAACCTGCTTGGTCTTGGCGCCATAGGAGACGATGCCCGTAAACACCGCGTCCGCGGGCGGTGTGGGCACCGGGCGCGGGGTGGTGTTGGGGTCGGGGGTGGGCATGACGATGTCATCAGAATAGAGCTTGATGAGGGTCTTCACATCGGCCTTGCCGGTTTTCTCAAGCCCGTTGTCCTCCTGGAAATTGCCGACGGCGGCCGTGGTGCCATCCAGGTAGTTGGAGGAGATTTTGCCCCAGTAATAGCCGATTTCGCTCAGGCGCGTCTGCAGACGGCTGACATCCTTGCCGGTGTCGCCCTTTTGCAGCGGGCGGTGGGCGTCGCCGTAGATGATTTCCTGCAGGTTCAGGTCCGCGTCGCCGGTCGTTTCCAGGCCATAGGCTTCCTGGACCGCGCGGATGGACCTTTGCGTCTGCTGCAGGTAATTGCCGGTGACCGGGCCATTGTAGTAGCGCAAATCCTTCAAGCGGGTCTGCAGCAGCTTGACATCCTCGCCCTTGTCACCCAATTTCAACGCGCGGCCTTCTGAGGTGACGATGACAATGTCATCCGAGGAGCCCTCCTCATCCCCCGTCTGCTCCGCGAACACCAGGGGAAGCAGCAGCATCAGCGCCAATAAAAACGACAGTGTCCGTTTCATCCCATACCTCGATCCGAATCATTTTCCAGGGTGACTGTAACAAATTTGTTACAAGATTGCAAGACTTGCTTGGTAAAACATCGCAGGCACGACACATTTGTTCACAATTAAAAAGCACCCGCGCGGATGCTTTTCACTTGTTTTCCATAGTAATGAAGGGATGGAGCCTTGCGCGGCCCCATCAAGATCGTGAAATGAATCTTTAGCTGTTGGCGCTGACCTCTTCGTTGTACAGGCGCTGACCCATCAGCACGCCCATGGCGGAGGCCATCATCAGCCCGCGCGTCCAGCCGCTGGAATCGCCCAGGGAATAAAAGCCGGCGATGTTGGTGCTCAGGTTCCTGTCCATCTTGACGCGGTTGGAATAGAACTTCAATTCCGGCGAGTACAGCAGGGTTTCCGGCGCCGCGAAACCGGGCACCACGCCTTCCAGCGCCTGGATGAAGGCGATGATGTTGGTCATGGCGCGGTAGGGCATGGCGGCGGTGATGTCCCCGGCGACCGCGTCTTTCAAGGTGGGCTTGACGTTGGCGCGCTGCAGCTCCTTCTCCCACGTGCGCTTGCCATCCAGGATGTCCCCAAAGCGCTGGACCAGGATCTGGCCGTTGGCCAGCATGTTGGTCAGCTCCCCCACCTTTTGCGCGTAGGCGATGGGCTGGTTGAAGGGGGTGGTGAAGTTGTGGGAGGACAGGATGGACAGGTTGGTGTTCTTGGATTTCCTGTCCTTGTAGCTGTGGCCGTTGACCACGGCCAGGTCGTTGTCGTAGTTCTCCTGGCTGACAAAGCCGCCGGGGTTCTGGCAGAAGGTGCGCACCTTGTCCTTGAAGGGTGCGGGATAGCCGACAAACTTCCCCTCGTAGAGGGCGTCGTTCACCTCTTCCATGACCTCATTGCGCACCTCTACCCGCACGCCGATGTCCACCGTGCCCGGCTGGTGGGCGATGCCATGCTCCTGGCAGAGCTTCTCCAGCCAGTCCGCCCCGCGCCGGCCTGTGGCCACCACGATGTCCCGGCCGCGGATTTCCCTGCGGTCTGTGCCCTTGGGTGATTCGACCACCACGCCAACGCAGCGGTTGTCTGTCAGCAGAAGGTCGGTGCAGTTGACGCCAAACAGGATCTCCACGCCGTTTTCCAGCAGATAGTTTTGAATGGCGCTGTAGATTTCCTGGGCTTTTTCGGTGCCCATGTGGCGGATGGGGCAGTCCACCAGGCGCAGGCCGGAGCGGATGGCGCGGCGGCGGATGCGCTTGATGCGCTCGTCCTCCACCAGGCCTTCCACATTGGTGTCCGCGCCGAAATCCAGGTAGATTGTGTCAGTGTAGTCAATCAATTCCTGGCAGAACCCTTCGCCCAGCAGCTCCGGCAGCTGGCCGCCCACCTCGTGCGACAGGCTGAGCTTGCCGTCTGAAAAGGCGCCGGCGCCTGAAAAACCGGTGGTGATGTGGCAGTAGGGGCGGCAGTTGACACAGCGGCCCGTCCTGTCCTTGGGGCAGTGGCGCTTGCCGATGGGCTGGCCTTTTTCAATGATCAGGATCTTTTTCCTGCTGCCCTTGCGGATTAACTCCAGTGCGGTGAAAATGCCCGCCGGGCCCGCGCCGACAATAATAACATCGTACATGCAATTACCCCCAGTGTGTGTTGACCACTGCTCATCATACGGTGACCCGCCGGTTCTGTCAACGAAACGCGGGGAGCGCTTTACCGGGCGGCGCAGACTGCGGATTGTTGCTTTTTTGTTTTTTCCGCGGAAAAATTCGGTTGACGCACAGGGGCAGAGTCGGTATAATTGACAGCACGGTCGCCATCCGCCGATTTGTTTCGGCGTCAGCCAGGCGAGATGTGCGAAGGGGGGGAAACAAGTGTCTGAGATTCGTGTAAAGGAAAATGAAACGCTGGAGAGCGCCTTAAAACGCTTCAAGCGTCAGTGCGCCCGTAGCGGCGTTTTGGCCGAGGTGCGCAAGCGCGAGCATTATGAGAAGCCCAGCGTCAAGCGCAAGAAGAAGGCGGAAGCCGCACGCAAGCGCAAGTACTAATCCTTCTTCTTAAGACCCGTCGAAAGGCGGGTTTTTAAATTTGTAAAAAACGGTTACAATAGAAGCGGAGAAAACGCGCGCGGGACAAGATTAGCCCAGCGGGTACGTTTTCATCCCTTGCGTACAAAAGGTTCCTGTGGTACCATCATTTGGGTGTCTACGGATGCTTGATGAACGTGCCAAGAGGCAATGAAACGAGGAGGAAACCCATGGTTAAAATCGGTATCAATGGCTTTGGCCGCATCGGCGGTCTTGTGCTCAGCGCTGCGATGGAGTATCCCAAGGAAGTGCAAGTGGTCGCCATCAACGACCCCTTCATCGATGTGGAATACATGGCTTATATGATCAAGTATGACAGCGTTCACGGCCGCTTCAATGGCGAGGTCTCTGTCAACAAGGAAGCCAACACCCTGATTGTCAACGGCAACACCATCAAAGTGTATGCCCACATGAACCCCGAAGACATCCCGTGGAGCGAGACTGGCGCAGAATACATTGCGGACGCCACCGGCGTGTTCACCGACACCCCCAAGGCCAGTGCCCACCTCAAGGGCGGCGCCAAGAAGGTCATCATCACCGCGCCTGCCAAGGACAAGGAAACCCCCATGTTCGTTATGGGCGTCAACCACAAGGAATACAAGAAGGACATGAACATCGTGTCCAACGCTTCCTGCACCACCAACTGCCTGGCCCCCCTGGCCAAGGTTATCAACGACAAATACGGCATCAAGGAAGGCCTGATGACCACCGTGCATGCCACCACCGCTACCCAGAAAACAGTTGACGGCCCCTCCAAGAAAGACTGGCGCGGCGGCCGCGCTGCTAGCGCCAACATCATCCCCTCTTCCACCGGCGCTGCCAAGGCCGTGGGCGTGGTGCTGCCTGAACTCAAGGGCAAGCTGACCGGCATGTCTTTCCGCGTGCCCACAGTCGACGTGTCCGTGGTTGACCTGACCGTCACCCTCAACACCCCCACCACCTACGAAGACATCAAGGCCACCATGAAGGCCGCCGCTGAGAGCGAAGAATACAAGGGCATCATCGGCTACACCGAAGACGCCGTTGTCTCCTCTGACTTCATCCATGATCCGCGCACGTCCATCTTTGACGCCGACGCCGGCATCATGCTCAATGAGACCTTTGTCAAACTGGTTGCCTGGTATGACAACGAGTGGGGCTATTCCTGCAAGGTAGTTGACCTGATTCGCCACATGGCCAAGGTTGACGCGAAGTAAAGGAAGCACTCACAATGGGGCCCGCATTGCCGGGTCCCTTTTTTGTTGCCGTTCTCCAGGCGTTTGTGACAGCATCGCAGCAAACCCTACTCCACCAAACAGGAGGTCCCTATGAGAAGATTGTTGGTCATTTCGATGCTTTTGGTATCAATCTGCTTGCCCGCCCTATCTGACAGAAGGGTGGAGCCCTCCAAGCCTTTCGTGTTCAGCCGGAATGGCGTTACCTGGGACACAAGCATCACCTTATTGCAAATGATTGAGAATGAAAATGATTTTGATTATTATGACGATTTTCCAGGTTATAAAATACTTAGTCTGGATGGCGTGAGCGCGGCAGGGCTTGAAGCAACATACCTTCAGTACCTGTTTTTTGATAACCAGCTGCTTGCCTTCTATTATGATTTTTCGCATCGGGTGAACGACACTGACAGTTATCAGACCTTGCTTGCCGCGATGGAAAGCAAATACGGCAGTCCCATGCCGGATGCCGAAGACTGGGCAGCCATCAACCTGGCCAAGGTGCCAGAAAGTGTTTTTGACGCGCTTAAACCGGGAATCAGTGAGACCCATTCCTGGAAAATCGCCGACCATACCATTGCGGTGCTCGCCACTTACTTCCATGACTATGGGCACAGCGATAACATTGATTACACCAGTTTCGCGCTGGCCTACATCAACCTGAAACGCTTCCCGGACATTGGCTATGGAACAGTCCGGGGAATCAACACGGACGGGATATGAAACGCCTTGCATGATGTTAAAAGGCTCCAGGCGTTCGCCTGGAGCCTTTTGATGAATGGCGTCAGGCCAGGCGGGCGATTAAAGTGCGCCCACCACCGGATGGGGCAGGTAAAACTGCTCAAGCTGAGCAATTTCCGCTTCATCAAGCTTCAGATCAACCGATTTGACAGCGTCTTCCACATGGCGCAGCTTGGTCGCGCCGATGACCGGCGCCGCCATCAGAGGCTTTGATAGCAGCCAGGCCAGCGCCACCTGGCTCATGGAGACGCCGCGACGTTTAGCGATGTCCTGCACCTGCAGCACAATCTGCTCGTCCTGTTTTTCGGTCTTGCCGTACTTTGATTTGGCGGTAGTATCGGTGGCGAAACGTTTGGTGGCCTCCTCCCCCGGCGCCCTGGATAAGCGGCCTGAGGCCAGGGGGCTGTAGGGCGTCAGCGCCACGTCCGCGTCCTGGCAGTAGGGCACCATCTCCCGCTCCTCCTCGCGGTAGAGCAGGTTCCAGTGGTTTTGCATGGACACAAAATTGGCAAAGCCGCGGCTGGCCGCCACATTGCGGGCTTTCTGGAACTGCCAGGCGTACATGGCGGACGCGCCGATGTAGCGCGCCTTGCCCGCGCGCACCACATCATTGAGGGCTTCCATGGTTTCCTCAATGGGCGTGTTGTAGTCCCAGCGGTGAATGATGAACAAATCCACATAGTCCATGCCAAGGCGCTTAAGGCTGTTGTCAACTTCCGCTAAGATGTTCTTGCGCGACAGGCCGCCGCCATTAGGGCCTTCACGCATGGTGGAAAACACCTTGGTGGCCACCACCACCTCGTCCCGCAAGGCGTAATCCTTCAGCGCGCGCCCCAGGTATTCCTCGCTGGTGCCCAGGGAATACACGTTGGCGGTGTCAAAGAAGTTGATGCCCAGGTCCAGGGCGGATTTGATGATGGCGCGGGAATCGGATTCATTCAGCACCCACTCATGCACCCATTTGCCGGCGTCGCCAAAGCTCATGCAGCCCAGGCATATTCTGGAAACGTCCAGGCCGGTCTTCCCCAGTTTGGTGTATTCCATTGCTCTTCCTCCTATTTGCCCACGCAGAATGTTGAGAACACCTTGTCAAGCAAGGCTTCGGAATAATTGTCCCCGGTGATGTCCCCCAGGGCGGCAAGCGCTTCATTCAGGTCCACCGCGCACAGGTCCAGGGGCAGGCCTTCCGCCATGGCTTCCGCCGCGCGGGAAAGCGCCTGGGCCGCCTTTCTGGCCTGGTCCATGTGGCGGGCCAAGGTGAGGGCGCTTTGTCCGGGCTGGCCGGCCAGTTCACGCAGCCTGGTTTTGAGCTGATGCAGCCCTTCCCCGGACTGGGCGGACAGGGTGATAGCCTTCTCCTTGTCGACATCTGTGCGCGTTTTCAGCCAGGCGGTGAAGGCCGGGTTCTGGGGCAGGTCGGATTTGTTGAAGACATAGAGGTTTTCACGATTCACAATCAAGTCCAGGATGGCCTCGTCCTCCGCGTCCGGCGCGCGGAAGACATCCAGCACCATCACCCGCACATCCGCGTTGTCCACCGCGGCCTTGGCGCGCTCAACGCCGATGCGCTCAACCATTTCCTGGGTGTCCCTGATGCCGGCGGTGTCTGTCAAATGAACGCGGATGCCGTCTATCATCAGGCTGCCGCCCACGGTGTCGCGCGTGGTGCCGGGGATGTCCGTCACGATGGCGCGGTTTTCCATGAGCAGGGCATTGAGCAGGGAGGACTTGCCCGCGTTGGGCTTGCCGCACAGCACCACCTGCAAACCTTCTTCCAGAATTTGCGCGCCTTTTTCGTCACAGGCATCATTTAATCGATCAGCCAATTGGTTCAGTTGGGGCGCGATTTCCCCTACCGCCTCCTCCTGGGAGATCTCCTCCGGGTAGTCGATCGCCGCGGTGACGCCCGCCATCAACTGGATGAGGTCTGCCTGGGCTTGCTGGACAAAGCGCAGGGTGCCGCCCTGCAGCTGGCGCAGCGCGGCGTCCTTGGCCTTCATACCGGTGGAGGAAATCAACTGCATGACGGCTTCCGCCTGGCTTAAGTCAATCCGCCCGTTTTCAAAGGCGCGCCTTGTGAACTCCCCCGGCTGGGCGGGCACCGCGCCTGAAGCGAATACGGCTTTCAGCACCGCGTCCACCACCAGCTCTCCCCCATGCAGCTGGATTTCCGCCACATCCTCCCGGGTGTAGCTGCGCGGGCCCTTCATCAGCACCGCCATGCACTCATCCAGCATTTGGCCTTCATGGTAGAGGTGGCCGTACATCAGATAGCGGTCCTCAAACTGCTTGTCTTTCCCTGTGGGCACGAACAACCGGCGCAGGATGCCTTCCGCCTGTGGCCCTGAAACGCGGATGACCGCCAGCCCGCCCATGCCAGGCGGTGTGGCCAGCGCCGCGATGGTGTGTGTGTTCATCTCATCCTCCATGGGCAAAGTATAACTTTCTTGCCCTGTATGGGCAAGATGCCGCATTGAAAGAGAATGTCTGTTCCTGTATACTGAAGGCATTCAAGGAGGATGAACATGGCCTTTGCGCACCTGCACCTGCACAGTGAATACAGCCTGTTGGACGGCGCCTGCCGCATCAAGCCGCTGGTCAAGCGGCTGAAAGAGCTGGGCATGGATGCCTGCGCCATCACAGACCACGGCGTGCTGTATGGCGCGATTGATTTTTACAAGGAATGCAAGCTCAATGGCATCCACCCCGTCATCGGCTGCGAGGTCTATGTCACCCCGAAGATGAGCGAGAAAACCGGGGCCAACCGCGAGTACAGCCACCTTATTTTGTTGTGTGAGAACATGACGGGCTACCAGAACCTGATGAAATTGAGCAGCGCGGGCTTCACCGAGGGCTTTTACTACAAACCCCGGATTGACCTGGAACTGCTGGAGCGGCATCATGAAGGCTTGATTGCCATGAGCGCCTGCCTGTCGGGCGAACTGCCCAAGCTGCTGCTGGAAGGGCGGTATGAGGACGCCAAGGCCCATGCGCTCACCATGCGCAGCATCATGGGCGAGGGCAATTACTACATCGAATTGATGGACCATGCCCTGCGGGAAGAAAAGCAAGTGTTGCCGCAGTTGGTAAAACTGTCAAAGGAAACCGGCATCCCCCTGGTGGTGACCAATGACTGCCATTACCTGAAAAAAGAGGATGCCCACGCCCAGGAGGTGCTGATGTGCATCCAGACGGGCAAGACGCTGGAAGACGAACAGCGCATGCGGATGGAAACCCAGGAGCTGTATGTCAAGTCTGAAGAGGAGATGCGCGCCCTCTTCCCCCATTTGGGCGAGGCGGTCACACGTAGCCACGACATCGCCCTGCGCTGTGAAGTGGACTTTGACTTTGACGCCCACCACCTGCCGCTGTACATCCCCAATGAGAAAACAACAGAAACCAACGCGGAATTGCTGGAGCGCCTGTGCATGGAAGGCCTGCTGGAACGCTATCCGGACAGGAACCCGGAAGCGCTAGAACGCCTGCAATATGAGCTGTCCGTCATCAACGACATGGGCTTTGTGGATTACTTCCTGATTGTGTGGGATTTTATCAAGTACGCCAAGGAGCACGACATCATGGTGGGTCCCGGGCGCGGCAGCGGAGCCGGGGCCATCGTAGCGTATTGCCTGAACATCACCCGGCTGGACCCTTTGAAGTACAACCTGCTCTTTGAGCGCTTTTTAAACCCCGAGCGCGTCTCCCTGCCGGACCTGGACATTGACCTGTGCTACGAGCGGCGCCAGGAAGTGATTGATTATGTCGCTGACAAGTACGGCCATGACCATGTGGCGCAGATCATCACCTTTGGCACCATGGCCGCCCGCGGCGTCATCCGCGACGTGGGCCGGGTGCTGGGCTACAGTTATCAGGAGACCGACCAGGTGGCCAAGCTGGTGCCGATGGAACTGAACATGACGCTGGAAAAGGCCCTGCAGACTAGCCCGCAGCTGGCCCTACTGCAGGTGGAAAGCCCGCGGGTGAAACGCCTGTTGAACACGGCGGAGCTGCTGGAGGGCATGCCCCGCCATGCAGCCACCCATGCCGCGGGCGTCCTGATCACCCAGCAACCGCTGACGGACTATGTGCCGCTGCAAACCAATGACAACGTCATCACCACCCAATACGCCATGGGCAACATCGCGGAGCTGGGCCTGCTCAAGACCGACTTTCTGGGTCTTCGCACACTGACCGTCATCCGCGACGCGCTGAAACTGATGGAAAAAGACGGCGTGTTCATGACGGCCGATGAAATCCCCATTGACGACAGCAGCACCTTCCAGATGCTGTCCACCGGTGACACCGATGGGGTCTTCCAGTTGGAAAGCGCAGGGATGCGCAGCTTCATCGCGGAACTCAAGCCCGAAGACTTTGAGGACATCATTGCCGCCATTTCCCTTTACCGGCCCGGGCCCATGGCCTCCATCCCCCGCTTTATCCAGGGGAAGAACCAGCCGCAGACCATTCGCTACATCACACCGGAGTTGGAGCCGATCCTGGGCGTCACCTATGGCTGCATGGTCTACCAGGAGCAGGTGATGCAGATTGTGCGCGACCTGGCGGGCTTCAGCTACGGCCGCAGCGATGAGATCCGCCGGGCGATGAGCAAGAAGAAAAAAGACGTGATGGAGCGGGAGCGGCAGATTTTCATCCACGGCGCGCAGGATGGCAGCGTGCTCGGCTGCCTGAAGAACGGCATTTCTAAAAAGGCGGCGGAGGACATCTATGAAGAGATGACCGCCTTTGCCAGCTACGCCTTCAACAAGTCCCACGCAGCCGCCTACGCGCTGCTGAGCGTCAAGACCGCCTGGCTGAAAAAACACTACCCGGCGGAATTCATGGCGGCGCTGATCAACTCCTACCTGGGCGCCACCGGCAAGGTGGCCGCCTATGTGCAGTTCTGCCGCCGCAACGGCATCCCGGTGCTGGCGCCGCTGATCAACCACTCCGACGTGCGTTTCATCGTCGACCACGCTGACGGACAAAAGGGCATCCGCTTTGGCCTCAACGCCATCAAGAGCCTGGGCGAGAAGGCCGCCCAGCACATCGTGATGGAGCGCTTGCAGCACGGCCCTTACCGGGACATCTTCGATTTTTGCTCGCGTGTGGACTCAAGCAGCGTCAACAAGCGCGCGGTGGAAGCCCTCATCAAGGCCGGCGCCTTTGACGGCCTGGGCGGCAGCCGCATCCAGTGCCTGCAGGTGTACGAAGCACTGATGGACGCGCAGGCCAAGTCGAGGCGCGGGCAGAACAAGAATCAGCTGTCCCTGTTTGAGATGGCGATGGGCGACCAGCAGCTGAACCAGCGCATCGCTTTCCCGGAGGTTGAGGAATACCCGCAAAGCACGCTGCTTGGGATGGAAAAGGAAGTGGCCGGCATCTACATCACCGGCCATCCACTGGACGCCTACGCCGACACCCTGTCAAAGCTGTCCTGGTCCTCTGCCGCCCTGGAGGAATTGGCGGAGCGGGATGACAGGGGCTTGAGTGAGGACGGGAGGCAGGTGCAGCTGGGCGGCCTGATTGCCGGCATCAAGCAAAAAGCCACCCGCAAGGGCGATTTGATGGCCTTCCTGACCTTGGAGGACCTGACCGGGCAGGTGGAGTGCGTGGTCTTTCCCACGGTGTGGCAGCAGGCCGCCCCGCAGCTGACGGAGGACAAGGCCTATCTGCTGCCCGGCAAGCTGTCCGTGCCTGAGGACAGGGCGCCCAGCCTGGTGGTGGACAGCATACGGCCCCTGGAGCTGCCGTCAACACAAAAACCCAAAGCACAAGCAAATACAAACAAGGAAGAGTCCTTGCTTGCAAAGGACGCGCCGGTCAAGTTATACTTACAAATAGGCCGCAGCCAGATGCCTGCTTGTGAAACAGTGCTCAAACGCCAAAAGGGAAGGGTCCCGGTGTTTTTGTACATCAAGGAGGAGAACCTGACGCTGCTGGCACCTGAGGACTGGTGGGTAAAGGACGCCCTGGACGCCAGGGCAGACCTGCTGACCATCCTTCACAGCAAACAAATCAAGGTGGTGAACAAAACAACATGAACCGTATGATTTTAACAGTGCCCGCCTCCTCTGAATGGGGCCTGGTGGTGCGCACAACCCTGGGCGCGGTGGGCGTGATGGCCAACCTGTCCCTGGACGTCATTGACGACCTGCGGACCGCCGTGGAAGAAGCCTTTGACCTGGTGACCCACCAGGAGCGCCTGGTGGAGAAGGTGACCCTGACCTGCAAAATGGAAGAAGGGCAGATTTATATCACCCTGGAGGCGCAGCGCGCCCCTGATGCCCAGGCCTGTGACATGATGGACCCGGAGGTGGCCCAGCTGATTATTGGCACCCTGGTGACCGAAGTGAAACTGGAAGGAGATCAGTGCGGCATCTACACCGTGCGCATGTCCTTGCCAACTGGAGCATAAGCAGTGATGAACGCAGACGATATCCACAACGCGGCGATGCGCTACGCCTTGGAGCAAACCAAGGAAGCCATGGATGACGCCGTTGCGGTCGCCCTTCCCCTGTGCAACGCCATCGCGGCGCGGTTCACAGGGCGCGGCATTGAACTGGAGGATTTGCGCCAGGTCGCGGCCATGGCGCTGGTCAACGCGCTGAAGGGTTTTGACCCCGGGCGCGGCCTTCGCTTCACCACCTATGTCACCCCCACCATCACCGGCACCGTGCGCAACTACATCCGCGACCGCGCCCAACTGGTGCGCACCCCGCGGGGCTTGCGCGAGCAGGGCATGCAGATGGACCGGGTGGTGGAGCAGATCACCCAGAAAATCCACAGGGAGCCCACCATCCCCGAACTGGCCGAGCACCTTGGCTGGACGGTGGAGCAGGTCATCAGCGTGCATGCCTCGCGTGAAAAATCCCAGGTGTCCTCCCTGGACGCCCAGGATGAAAACGGGATGATGGTGTTTGACCACTTGGGCATCTCCGAAAAAGGCTTTGAGGACTTTGAGATGCGCGAGGACCTGAGGAAGGCCCTGATGACCTTGACCAGCGAGGAGCGCACCCTCATCAAGCTGCGCTTTCAGGAGCAGCTGTCCCAGCAAGCCAGCGCCAAGCGCATGAACCTGACCCAGATGCAGGTCTCGCGCATGGAGCGCCGCGTGCTGCGCCTGCTCAAGGGCGTCATGCAGACCACCTAAGGCATTCCACGCATGAAACAGCAAAGCCTTGCCGAAAAACTCATCAACAGCGGACTGTGCCAAGATACAAAACAGGCCGCTGCTTTTATCATGGCGGGCAAAGTGCTGGTGAATGACCGCCCGGCCAAGGCCGGCAGCCTGGTGAAAAAGACCGATGTCATTCGTGTCAAGGATGTGCTGCCATATGCCTCAAAGGGCGGGCTGAAATTAAGCGGGGCCCTCCGCGTGATGGAAGTCGCGGTTGAGGGCAAGGTCTGCCTGGACGCGGGCGCGTCCACCGGTGGTTTTACAGATTGTTTACTGCAATCAGGCGCCGCCTTGGTGTATGCTGTGGACGTCGGCTTTGGCCAGCTGACAGGCAAGCTGCGGCAGGAGAACAAGGTGGTCAACCTTGAGAAAACCAACATCTCCGATGAATCCCTTTTGAGCCTCAACCCAAGGCCGTCGTTTGCCACCTGCGACCTGTCCTACCTGTCCTTGCGCAGCGCCGTCCCCCTGTACAAGGCCATTATGCATGGGGAGGGTGAGATACTGGCCCTGGTCAAGCCTCTGTTTGAAATTGAGGACAGCGAAGCCAAGCGCAGCGGGCAGGTGGAGGACACGGCCTATGAGCCGCTCTTGCTTGATTTGGTGGCGGGCTTCAACGCCATGCCCGGGACAGGTGTGCGCAACGTGTGCGCCAGCCCGGTCACCGGGAATGCCGGAACGCTGGAATTTTTCCTGCACATCGGCTTTGGGGATAACCTTGAAAAGCCCGACCTTGGCCGGAAAATCGCCGGCAGCGTCCAGTCCGCGCTGCAAACCCACCCTTACACAAAGGCAGGTGACATCATCCTTGACTAAGCCCGACCAGATCTGGGACGATCCGGAACTGCTCAAAAAGAAGCGGATCATCGGCATCATCAGTGTCGCCGTTGTGCTGGTGGTGCTGGTGGTGCTGACCATTGTGCTGGGCAAGCCCATGATACAAGCCATCCGCAACAAGGAGAGCTTCCGCGCCACCTTGCAGCAGACCGGCTTTTGGAAGTATCCCATCATGGTGGGCATCATGGCCTTACAGGTGATCATCGCCTTTATTCCCGGGGAGCCCATCGAAATCTTTGCCGGCTATGTCTTTGGCGGCTGGGTGGGCCTGATCCTGTGCCTGCTGGGCACGGCCCTTGGCAGCGTGCTGATCATCCTGGCGGTACGCAAGTTTGGGATGAAGTTTGTCAGCCTCTTTGTGCAGCGCGAACAAATTGAGAACCTGAAGCTGTTCAAAAACCCTAAGACCCGGGACGCCACCATCTTCACCCTGTTTCTGATTCCGGGAACGCCCAAGGACATCCTGACCTACCTGGTGGGCCTGGTGCCCATCCACCTGGGCAAGTACCTGGTCATCACCAGCGTCGCGCGCATCCCTTCCATCATCACCTCCACCCTGGGGGGCAGCAAATTGGGCGAGAAGGAATACCGGCACGCCATCATGATCTTTGTCATTACCCTGGTGCTGACGGGCATCGCCGCCCTGGCCTACCACCTCTACCAGCAAAAGCATCAGAAGGCGGATGAAGAGGACGAGGAGGCGGCGGAGGCGGCGCAGGAAACGGATGAGGTAAAAAAAGAGGAACTGACCGAAGCCATCGCCTCTGATGTGGTGTCCTCTACTCTTGACCAAGCGGTTGAAAACCAGCAAGATCATGTGAAAGAACCCGAACCGGAAAAACCGGAAGACACAAAGGAAAGCAACGATGTTTAAGCGCAGTGACCAGGCCAGGCAGTTTGGCGTCACATCCATAGAAAATATTTTCATCACCGAGTATTTGCCCGCCGCCAGCGGTGAGCAGATCAAGGTGTATTTGTACGGCCTGTACCAAAGTCAAAACGGCGCGGACAATTTTGGTGTCGCTGAGCTGGCAGCAGCGCTGAGCCTGGAAGAAGGCCAGGTGCTTGCTTCCCTGCGCTACTGGGAGCGGCGCAGGCTGGTGGAGCGGGTCAAGGACGATCCGCCCACCCATGTCTTCCACCATTTGGGCCAGCGTTTCATGACCGGGCAGGACCAATTGTCCGGCGATGAGCACTACATCATGTTTTCAGAAGCCGTCAATACCCAGCTAGGCAGCCGCCGGAAACTGCGGGAGAGCGACATCTCCATGGCCTATGAGTGGGTGGAAGAACTGCAGCTGCCCCAGGAAGTGGTGCTGATGCTGCTCAACCATTTCGCGGACACCCGCGGGGCGCATTTTTCTTTCAAAAGCGCGCAAACCACTGCGGTGATGATGAAGGAAGAAAACATCACCACCACTGACGAAGCGGAGCAGTACTTCAGCCACTCCAAAAAGACGCATGCCGGCGCCCGCGGTGTGCTGGCGGAATTCAACATGCGCCGCCTGCCTACCGAGCCCGAACTGGCCCTGTATCGCAAATGGACCGAGCAATGGGGCTTTGACAAGGATGCCATCCTGCTGGCCTGCCAGGAGACAGTGGCCGCCAACAACCCCAGCTTCTCCTACCTCAACGGCATCCTGGAGCGTTTGAAAAACCAGCTGCCTTCCAAGGAAGGAAGCAGCGTGAAGAAGCATCTGAAGCAGGAAGGCGAGGACGCCGCACTGATCAGGGAAGTGCTGCAGGAACTGGGCAAGCCGGGCATCAGCCCTTTCACGGTGTTGGCCGCCTACAACGAGCTACGCAAAGACCATTCCCATGAGATGATTCTGCTGGCCGCCAAATCCGTGCGCTCCCGCGGGGGCATGTTTGAGGACCTCCTGCCGCGCTTGCAGTCCTGGCGGAACATGAACCTGACCGACCACAAGAAGGTGGTGGCCCATCTGCGGTCGCTGAAACAATATGAAGCCCTGATGTATACTGTGTTTGAGCAGTCCGGCCAGGAAGGCCGCGCGGGCGAAAACGACCTGATGATGCTGACGGGCTGGCTGGAGGACGGGCACAGCGAAGCCCTGATCACGGAAGCCGCAAGGCAGGCGCGTTCCGCCCGGCAGAAACTGCAATACATCAATAAGGTGCTGGCCAACTGGAAGAAGGAAGGCATTAAAACAGTGGACGCCGCGCAGAAAGCGCCGGCACCTGCTGCGCAAGGCCGCGGCAAGAAGGTGGCCTTCCAGGACTATGACCAGGGACAGCAAAACGCCGGCCAGGGCTATGCAGGCTTGGACGTACTAAAGGAAGCGAGGGAACTGGATGGCCAATGATTACCTGCTGCAGGCGATTGAGGAATGCCAGGACAGAAAACTGAACAACCAGCAGGAGGAGCAGCGGCGCTTTGACCACGCCGTGCGCCTGTGCCCGCAAATCAAGGAGCTGGACAGCAAGCGCAGGGACGACATCCTGCGCGGGCTGCGCCTGGCGATGGAAGGCATCAAGCCTGAAGGCATTGAGGACAGCACCCGGCACATCAATGAAGAGATTGAGCGCTTGCTGATTTTGCACAATTTGCCGGCGGATTACCTGGAGCCTGTCTACCAGTGCAGCCAGTGTGAGGACAGCGGCTATGTGGGCCAGGCGCCCAAGACCCTGTGTGACTGCGTGGTGAAGCGCTACCACAGCCTGTTAAGCGGCGAGGAAGAGACGCCGGACAGCCCCAGCTTTGAACACTTTGACCTGAACGTTTTCCCGGAAACAGCGCTGGATTCCTCCGGCACCACCCAACGCAGGCTGATGCAGGTGCTGAAGAAGCACTGTGAGCGTTTCGCGGACGAACTGCCAAAAGGCAAGCTGAACCTGCTGCTATACGGCCCCAGCGGCCTGGGAAAGACCTATTTGCTGAAGGCTGTCGCCAAGCGCGCCAGGGAGAACGGCATCAGGACCTTGACCATGAACGCCAATACGCTATTAAACCACATCCGCCAGGCTTATTTTGCCCGGGAGGAAGAGGTGGACCAGCCCTATTATTCGGTTGATTTGCTGTTGATTGACGACCTGGGGACAGAGCCCCTGTGGGAAAACATCACCCTGGAGCAGATTTTCGCCCTGCTAGAGCACCGCATCCAAAACGGGCTGCACACGGTGATCAGCACCAATTACAACCTTGAGAATTTACAATCGCGCTATACCCGGCGCATCTATTCCCGCTTGCTGGACCAGCGGCACAGCCTGGTGCTGCAATTCCAGGGCCAGGATGTGCGCCTGGCCAAAAGAGAAAGTTAGTCGAGGTCCTGCAGCTCCTCATCCAGATCCTGCTGCGGCTTGACGCCCCGGCCCTTGCCCTCAAAGAGGGCTTTTTTTCTGTCCAGCATTTCATCCACCCGCTCCATATAGTGGGCGGCGTCCTTGACATTGGGCGCGCGCAGGATGTGCTTGCCGCCTGAATGGATATATTTTGAGATGGCGCCGGCACCCATGGCCATGACCGTCGCCTTGTCCTCCATCATGTCGATGTTGTACAGGCAGGCCTTGCCGGGCAGGGCATAGCCCACGTTCTCCAGGTTGCCCGTCATGTGCTTTTGGCGGTAGATGTAATAAGGCTGCATGCCCTGCGCCGACACCGCTTCCCGGGCCAGGACGACCATGTCCTCCGCCACCCGGCCTTCGGGCAAGGCGTCGCCAAAGCGATGCATGTCGCTGGAGCGTTTGACCGACAGGGTGTGCACGGTGACGGCTTCCGGTTCCAGCTTCAGCACTTCATTGAGCGTATGGTCAAACATGGCAAGGCTCTCCCCCGGCAAGCCGGCGATCAGGTCCATGTTGATGTTGTTGATGCCAACTTCCCGCGCGAGCTGATAAGCGTCCAAGGTTTGCTGTACGCTGTGCCGCCTGCCCACCAATTCCAGGGTTTTGTCGTGCATGGTCTGCGGGTTGACGGAGATGCGGTGGACGCCGGCGGCATGAATCAATTGCAGTTTCTCTTTTGTGATGGAGTCCGGACGGCCCGCTTCCACCGTCACCTCATCGGCCTGTTGAAACAAAGGCCGGGCGGCTTCCAGCACCTGGGCGAGCAAATCTTCATCCAGCACCGTGGGCGTGCCGCCGCCAAGGTAGACGGAGCGTGCTGTCAGCCCCTTATCCTTCATGAGGGCGATGGTGCCGGCAATTTCCTGTTTCAGGGCCTGCACATAGTCCGTCAGCAGGCTGCCCTTGCCGGCCACCGTGCTGATGAAGCTGCAATAGCGGCAGCGGCTGGAACAAAAGGGGATGCCGATGTAGCAGGCGATTTGCTTGTCACTCAACTGGGGCAGGCCTTGCTGCACCCTGATGATGTCCTTGAGCAGGCTGATTTTGGCATCGGTGATTTGAAAAGTGTTTTGGATGAGGCTTGCCGCCTCATCCAGCGGCAGCCCCTCCCCCATGGCGTCCAGCACCAATCGGGCCGGGCGGATGCCGGTGAGGGAGCCCCAGGGCGGCTGCTTGCCAGTGGCCTTCGTCAGCGCGTCAAACAGCACGGTTTTCAGCTGCCGCTTGTGCAGGCGCCGCACCAACAGGGCATTGCCGGTGATGGTGGTTTCATTCCGGCTTGTGATGTTCAACGCGCCGGACAATTCCGCCTGGCAGCGACGAACGCTATTTTCTTCAGACTGCGATATTATAACGCGCAAATCAGCGCCCTCCAGGCTGCCATCCCGGCGGTCCACCTGGGGGATGAAGATGTCAACGATGTCAAACAGTTCTTTGTGAAAGCCCGGCATGGGCGAGAGCAGCCCGACCTTCATTTGATCACATTGCCCGGGCCATGGCCGGGGTAAAACCTGCAGCCATGCAGGGTGAACAGGCGGCGCAGCGAGGCGCGCATCTGCTCCTGGCTGCCGCCGGGCAGGTCGGTGCGGCCATAATCGCCGTCAAACAAGGTGTCCCCGGTGAACAAATCCATTCCGGATTTCAGGCAGACACAGCCGCGGGTGTGCCCGGGTGTGTGCAGCACCTCAAAGGTGATGCCCGCCAGCTCCAAGCGTTGCCCTTCTGAAAGAAAATCGGTCGCCTTGGGGCGGGCCTGGGTGTCCCCCGCCGCCTTGCCAAAGCTGTAGTGGCTGTCCTCCAGCATCATGGCGTCCATGGCATGGATGTAGATGGGGCGGCCCGCGAAGGCATGCAGCGCGCCGGTGTGGTCATAGTGGCCATGGGTGAGCAGCACCGCCGCAACCTTTTTGCCGTTCAGGGCAGCCAGGATGGCTTCGGCCTCATCACCCGGGTCGATGACCACGGCGTCATCCCTGTCCTCCCGGTATACGACATAACAATTGGTTTGCAAATCCCCGACGGGGATGGTTTTGATTGTCATTTGAACTCCTAAAACGCTTTGCCCGAATCCAGCAGGATGGTGACCGGGCCGTCATTGATGAGGGAGACCGCCATGTGGGCGCGGAATACGCCCTGCTTAACCTCCAGCCCCCGGGCTTTCACCTGGTCGCAGCAGTACAGGTACAGGTCGTTGGCGCGCTGGGGCTCCTCGGCCTTGACAAAGCCCGGGCGATTTTGCCCGCGGGCATCCCCCAGCAGGGTGAACTGGCTGATTATCAATACCTGGCCACCAATGTCCTTGACGGACAGGTTCATCTTGCCCTCGGCATCTGAAAAAATGCGCAGCTTGGCGATTTTGCCGGCCAGGTAGGCGGCGTCCTGTTCGGTATCGCCGACTTCAACGCCCAGCAGCACCACCAGGCCCTGAGCGATGCCGCTGATCACCTGGTTGTCCACTGACACGGACGCTTCTGAAACCCGTTGTACAACCGCTCTCATACCCTGTCCTTTGCGCTATTTCGCACTGCGGTAGGCCTCCAACACGTCAGAACGCTTTTGCAAGCGGGAGACCACCGCCCGCACCTGGTCGCGGCTGGACACCTGGATGATCAGCTGCAGGGTGCGGATGCCCTTTTTAACCTCTTCCTGGGAGCCCGCCGCCACCGGCGTGCCGCCATTGGCCACAAACATGATGATCTCCCCCAGGATGTTGGGGCTGTCATACACGATGACGCGCAGGCCGGCGTTGAAATTGCCCGTTTCCTCATCCGCCCAGCTGACGTTGATGAGGCGCTCCGGCTCCGCGTTGACGGTGTTGACGCAGTCGGCCTTGTGCACGGTGACCCCGCGCCCGCGGGTGATGTAGCCGGAAATCTCATCCCCCGGCACCGGGTTGCAGCACTGGCCAAAGCGCACCAGCATACCCGAGCCGCCCTCGACATAGATGCCATGGGTGGGCTTGCCCTGGTGCTGCACCGTCTTCGGGTCGGGCAGGGTCGACGCCTTCTTGGCCACCACCTGGTCCGCCAGGCGCTTTTGCTCGTCCAGCAAGCGGGAGATGACATAGACGGACGGGATGCCGCCATAGCCCACCGCGCCGTAGAGCGCCTCCAAATCCGGGAAGGAATAGCGCTTGAGGATGCCGTCATAAAACTCGGGCTTGGTCAGATCCCCCAGCTTGACGCCGCGGCGCTTGGCCTCGTGCTCCAGCATCTCACGGCCTTTTTGGACGTTCTCCCCGCGCAGCTCTTTTTTAAAGAACTGGCGGATCTTGGTCTTGGCCTGCTGGGTCTTGACCACGTTGAGCCAGTCCATGCTGGGGCCCTTGGAGTTGGCGGAGGTCATCACCTCCACCCGGTCACCTGTTTGCAGCTCGGTCTGCAGCGGCACAATCTTGCCGTTGATCTTGGCGCCCACGCAGGAGTTGCCCACGTGGGAGTGGATGCGGTAGGCAAAGTCCAGCGGGGTGGCGCCGCGCTGGAGGTTGATGATGTCGCCCTTGGGGGTGAAGACAAAGATGTCCTCACTGAACAGGTCGGTTTTTAGGCTGTCAATGAATTCCTTGCTGTCGCGGGTTTCGGACTGCCAATCCAGAATTTGGCGCAGCCAATACAGCTTCTTGTCCAGCCCGCCGCTGGCGCCGCCTTCTTTGTAGTTCCAGTGCGCGGCGATGCCGTACTCAGCCACCCGGTGCATTTCCCGGGTGCGGATTTGCACTTCAAAGGGTGAGGGGATGGTGCGCCCACCGATCAAAGTGGTGTGCAGGGATTGGTACATGTTGGATTTGGGGGTGGAGATATAGTCCTTGAAGCGCCCGGGCATCTGCGTCCACAGGGTGTGGGCGATGCCCAGCACGGTGTAGCATTCGGGGATGGTGTCCACCACCACGCGCACGGCGATCAGGTCATAAATCTGGTCAAAGGAGCGGTTCTGGATGACCATTTTGCGGTAGATGCTGTACAAATGCTTGGGCCGGCCGTCAATCTCAAAATGGTGCAGGCCCATTTCGTGAATCTTTTCAGAGAGGGTGTTGATGATGGTCTTGATCTGCTCCTCGCGCTCGATGCGCTTTTGCCCCACCTTGTTGGCCACCTCGCGGTAGCCCTCCGGGTCGATGTAGCGCAAGGAGAGGTCCTCAATCTCCGCCTTGATGGTGTACACGCCCAGGCGGTGCGCTAAGGGGGCGTAGATGTCCAGGGTCTCCCTCGCGATGCTGACCTGGCGCTCCGGCGCCTGGAAGCCCAGGGTGCGCATGTTGTGCAGGCGGTCCGCCAGCTTGATGAGGATGACGCGGATGTCCTTGCTCATGGCCAGGATCATCTTGCGCCAGGACTCCGCCTGCTGCTCCTCCCGGTCCATGAAGTCCAGCTTGCCCAATTTGGTGACGCCGTCCACCAGGTTGCGGATTTCCTCGCCAAAGTGCTGCTGGATGGTGTCAAAGGTCACCCCCTCCACATCCTCCACCGTGTCATGCAACAGGCCGGCCGCGACACTGGCCGCGTCCAGCTGCAATTCCACCAGAATGGAGGCCACATGGATGGGGTGGGAGACATAGGCTTCGCCGCTCTTGCGAATTTGGCCATCATGCGCCTGCACCGCGAAATCATAGGCTTTTTTGACCATGGCAAGACCTTCCGGCGTGCTGTACTTGCTCAGCCGGGCGATCATCTCCTCCAGGGGCAGCCGTTCAAACGCGGTGTGTGCCATGAAACTCCTTAGGATTGCAGGTGGCGGTAGAGGGCGCTTTCCATGGGCTCAATGCGGACCATGGGCAGCAAGCTTTTGAAATAATCGTTCTCATCCAGCTGGACCAGGCCCAGCTGGCGCAGCACGTTCAGGGCGGCCAGGTCGCGGCCCAGGTGGCCGGTGAAGTTGGCGATCTGGCCGTTTTTGAGCTGCAGGTAGATGTCCCGCAGCCGGTCCAGGCTCAAGGAGAGCTCAGCCAGCAAAGCCTTCAAATCATCGGTCATTGGCATCGCTTCGACGTGCCGGGCTTTGCAGACCTCTCCGGACAATTGTGCAGTATACACATCCAGCAGGCCATCTGCAAAGAGAATTCGTTCAAACGGCGCGAAATGCCTGCGCCAGTCCGGCGCATACACGATGGCGGAAAAAGCGCGCGGGTCCGTGGCGGCGCCGATGTGCACCTGCAGCTGCGGGTAACGCTGGTGCAGGAGGTTGGCCATCTGCGGGGTGTAGGCCGCCAGCAGCGTGCCGCGGGTGGGCACCTGGTCTGGCAGCGCGGTGATGAGTTGAACCTGCGGGGATTGGTTATTGAAGGTTTTTTCATGGTCCAATGCAACGCACACCGCGCGGGCCTGGGCCAACTGGTCCTCCAAAAACACCGCCTCGCCGGGCAAGAGGGCCGCGATCTTCAGCTGCACGCTGACCCGGCCATTGAAGGCATTTCGGTCCACGGAGCTGACGATGCTGGCCTGTTTTCCCAAGGTGGAGCCCGCCTTGCCCTGGCCAAAGGCGATGCCTTCACGCACCGCGCCCTGGGCCGCCAGGGTCAGCTTCAGGTGGGCGCCGTCCGCGCCCACCGGGCGCGCGCTGATGACCTTCAAATCCGGAATCAAAAACACCGGCGCGGGGTTGTTGAGGCCAAAGGGCGCCAGTTGGTCCAGCCGGTCCACTGTTTCCAGGGTGACCTCCGTGAGGGCCAGCGCGGTGTCATACACGGTTTCCGGGATCAGGTCATCCTCCCCCAGCTGCCGCTTGACCGCCGCGTCAAAGCATTCGGCAAACTCCGCAAGCTTTTCTTTGGGCAGCGATAAACCCGCCGCCATCCTGTGCCCGCCAAAACGGCTTAA
Source organism: Clostridiales bacterium (assembly GCA_012521895.1). GTDB lineage: Bacteria > Bacillota > Clostridia > Christensenellales > Aristaeellaceae > UBA6115. The sequence continues at coordinate 8,806 of JAAYLK010000016.1, read as the reverse complement.
GAGGTGCTGGCAGGCCTTGAGGGCCTCATGCAGGTCGATGCCATTGACGCTGCGCCCGGAGCCGGAGACCTCCTCGCCATTGTTGGTGAGCACGATGCAGGGATAGTTCCACCGCTGGGCCAGCTTGCCCGCGGTGAGGCCGACAACGCCGGGGTTCCAGTCCTCTCCCCTGACCACGATGCTGCGCAGGCGGCTTAAGTCCAGCTGGTGCACCTGGGCTGAGGCGGCTTTGAGCACCTGCTGCTCCACCTCCCGCCGCTCCCGGTTGAGCGCGTCCAGCGCCTGGGCCAGGCGGTTGGCTTCCTCGACATCTTCCGCCATCAACAGGTTCAGGGCGTCCTGGGCGGTGGACAGCCTGCCCCCGGCGTTCAGCCGCGGCGCCAGTTGAAAGGCGACCTGTTCGGATGACACGGGCTCACCGGGTTTGATCCCGGCCACCCGCATCAGCGCCTGCATGCCTGGGCGGGCGCTTTGGGACAGCAACCGCAGGCCCAGGGAGACAATCACCCTGTTTTCCCCGGTGAGAGGCACCAGATCGGCCACGGTGGCCAGCGCCGCCAGCTCCAGGGATTCCTGGGCTTTCACAAGGCCAATCAGGGCGCAGGCCAGCTTCCATGCCACCCCGGCCCCGCACAGGGTGGGATAGGGATAGTCCCCCAAAGCAGGATGCACCAGGGCATCGGCATGGGGCAAGCCATCCGGCAGGGTGTGGTGGTCCGTCAGAATCACCTGCATGCCCAAGTCGCGGGCCAGGGAGACCTCCTCCACCGCGGTGATGCCGCAGTCCACGCTGATGAGGACGCCCGCCTGTTTGGATAAAGCGGTGACCGCGTCCGCGTTGATGCCATAGCCCTCTGACAGCCTGGCCGGAATGTAGGAAAAGGCGCGGATGCCAAATTGTTCCAGTGCATTGAGGACGATGGCGCTGGCGCAGACGCCGTCCGCGTCATAATCGCCATAGACGACCACCACCTGCCTGTCCTCCCTGGCTTTTTTCAAAATGGCGACGGCCTCGCTTATGCCTTGCATCAGGTAGGGGTCGTGCAGTTGGTCCAGGCTGGGTTGCAGGAAGGCTTCCGCCTGTTCCTGGTCTGTGATGCCGCGGGCGTACAGCAAGCTGGCCAGGTAATCCGGATAGCCTGGCAGCTGGAAGGGAACCGCTCGGGAGGTTAGTTTGCGCATAGAAACCTTTCCTGGGCGCATCCCGGCACCAAAGATGTTGGACTTTGGTGCCGGGATGAAAAAGAGCACCTTCCGCGTACGAAAGGCGCTTGGGCATGCTTACCGGGTTTTGGAACGCTTGGCCGGCACCGCCGCCCAGACGTAAGGGGTGATCAGACAGGAGGACAGGGCCGCGGCCAACAGGCCTGTGATCAGGGGCAGGATGTTGCCCACCATGGCCAGATTGCCGCTGATGATGAAGGCGGCGAACACCAGCACAGACACCACGACCACGATCATCTTCACCTTGCGGGTGGAGGCGACGGCCAGCCTGGCAGCCTCGTTGCGGTTGAGGTTGGCGGTGCTCTTCACGTTCTGGCGCGCGTCACGGATGACGGGGATGCTGAACATGTAGGTGAAGGCCGCACCGGCGATCAAGAGGGCCGGCAGGTAGGAGGACAGCTTGAAGACCAGGCTGAGGATGGCGCACAGGGCCAAGGACAGCAACAGGTCATGCAGGGTGGCCGAGGCCAGGGCGACTGCGCCGGGCAGGCCGTAGCGCACCCAGGCGAACACAAAACCGGTGACCGCACAGGCCAGGATGGCCAGCCAGATGGCGCCGTAATTGATGGTGGCCTCAGCGCCGAAGTTGAACTTCAGCCCGGTGCCCAGCAGGGTCAGCGCCAGCGCCGCCAGGGCGATCAGGGCTGAGAGGATGAGCGCGTTGAGCGCAGACTTTTGCAGTTTCATGCCTCAAGCCTCCTTCTTGGAAGATGTCGCGGTGTACAGGGAAGCGGTGCCGCCAAACAGGTGGATGGTTTCATTGAGCAGCACGCGCAGCAGCAGCTGGGTCAATACCAGGGCGATGAGCAGGGTGAGGGCGAACAGCTCACTGAAGATGCTGATCATGCCCAGGTTCATGATGATGAGCACCACGGCGACCAGCAGCAGGCCCGCCAGCGCGTCAAGCCCGGCATGGCCGTGGCCGGCATAGGCGTCCTTGAGCGTCTGGCGCAGGGAGCGCCCGGAACGCACTTCCTGGGACAGATGGGCATACAGCCTGATGATGACAAACACGGTCAGGATGAAGGCCACAAAGATGGCGCTTAAGGTGAGCACGGTGAAGCCGGCGCCGATCAGGCCCGCGAAGAACCAGGACAGGCCCAGCTGCAGCAGCAGCACCCACACGGAGATGAGGCCGCCCAGGCGGTAGGTGATGAGGAAGTAGAGCGCCACCAGCACAAACACCACGGTGAGCGCCAGAATCAGGGTCTTCTGGACATTGCTGCCCAGCAGCGGCGCGGCGGACACTCCTTCTCCCTGCGCGGTCAGCGCAAAGGGCAGGGCGCCGGAGCGCAGCAGCACCGCGTTTTCACGGGCGGATTCCAGGGTGAAGCCGGGGATGGACACCTGGCCCTGGGTGATGGGGTCTGAGATGCCGGGGCTGACGATGACCACGCCGTCACGCATCAGGGTGATGTTCTGCCCCGCCAGCTCGATGGATTTCTGGCCAAAGGCCTCTTTGCCTACGGCGTCAAACAGCAGGGACAGCGCGAAATTGGTGCCGGATTGGTCGGCATAGCCAAAGCTGGCCTGGGTGACGTTGTCACCGGTCATGAAGACAGCGCCCGCGGGATCGGTGAAGGTGAAGTCGCCCTTGGCGGACAGCAGGGTGTTGAGGTAGGTGGTGTCAGCGCCGGAGGGCAGGGTGACCACCAGGTTGCCATCCTTGACTTCAACGGCGGTGTCCGTCCAGCCCAGATCGTTGAGGCGCTTGACCAGGACGTTGATGGCCTTGTCAAAATCAGCCTGGGCGGGGCTTTCCTCCGTGGAAGGCGCAAAGGTGAACACCTTGGTGTCCCCCAGGCCGGCCCCGGGCACCAGCGCCTGGCGCCAGTTGGAGGTTTCAGAGGTGGTGGGCAGCCAGGGCAGCAGTTTGTACAGGCCCTGGTTGTCCATCTGGCGGCCGCTTAGGCCCAGCCAGATGAAGACGACGGTCAGCACCAGCGCTACCAGCAGGGTGACACCGGCGATCAGTTTGCGGTTGACCGCGGTTTTTTTCTTGGGAGTTTCCTTCGCCATTTTGATTCATCCTTTCATTCTGTCTGTTGGGGATAAAGACCAATTACCCGGCCTCGTCAGACAGGTGAAACACGTGATAGCTTTGCTCGTAATAAGGCTTTGCCGCCAAGGTTCGCAGCGGTTGAACCGGGCAGGGCATTGCCTGATTGACATGTAAATCAATGGATGCCAGGGCGTCAAAGGCGCTGTATGGCTCGGTTTTTACCTGGGCCTGCGGGGCGGGCATCAGGGCATAATGCGTCTGGATGGGACGTGGCGGCACAGCGGTAGACCCCGGCTGCACCATCAGCCCTAAAAAGAGGAAGAACAGCAGGCTGAACAGTGACAGCCAGAGCAGGCGTTTCAGCATATCCTTTCCTCCTTTTGCGCAGTAGTGCTATTATATCCACAATGCCGCGGGCTGGCAACCGTGGCAAGACTTCAAAAAGGCGGAAACACCATGAAAACAGCACTGGTCACCGGCGGTTCCCGCGGCATCGGCAAGGCCATCGTGCGTCAGCTGCGCCAGGAAGGCTACCAGGTGGCCTTCGGTTACAAGGACGCGATGGACCAAGCCAAGGCCTTGTCTGAAGAAACCGGGGCTTTCGCCATCCGGGCGGACCTGGGTGATGAAACGCAGGCGCTGGCGTTTGTTGAGACAGCAATCAGCCGGTTAAGGCATCTGGACGCGGTGGTGCTCAACGCCGGCATCAGCCATTTTTCGCTGACGCAGGACCTGCGCTATGCGGACTGGAAAAAGGTGATGGACAGCAACCTGACCGGCGCCTTTCTGGTCAGCCGCGAGGCCATCAAAGCGATGATTCCCCGGCAAGAAGGCAGCCTGCTGTTCATCTCCTCCATGTGGGGGCTGCGCGGCGCTGCCTGTGAGGCGGCCTATGCCGCCAGCAAGGGCGGGATGATCGCCTTCGCTGCCTCCCTGGCCCAGGAGTTGGGCACCAGCGGCATCCGGGTGAACTGCCTGGCGCCGGGCTTGATAGATACCGACATGAACAAGGGCTTTACAGCGGAAGAGATGGATACTCTGATTGGCAGAATCCCCCTGGGCCGCATCGGCAGGCCGGAAGACATAGCAAAAGCCGCCACCTTCCTCATCAGCGACCGCGCCGGCTACATCACCGGGCAGGTGCTGGGGGTGGACGGCGGCTTTGTGTAATGCTCAGGCCTTGTCCTGGAGTTTGTTCTCCGTCATTAATCGGCTAAGCTCCTGCATGAAGGTGGGGATGTCGGTGAACTGGCGGTAGACGGAGGCGAAGCGGATGTAGGCCACCTCGTCCAGCTTGCGCAGCGCTTCCATCACCATCTCACCAATCTTGCTGGTGGGCACCTCGCGCTGCATGGTGTTGTAGCACACCTGCTCAATCTGGCTGACCAGCTCGTCAATCTGCCCAGCGGTCACCGGGCGTTTGTGGCAGGCATGGACGATGCCCGCGCGGATCTTGTCCGCGTCAAACATTTCCCGGGTCTGGTCTTTTTTAATCACCAACAGCTGCACGGTCTCCACCTTTTCATAGGTGGTAAAGCGCCGGGAGCAGGCGATGCACTCCCGCCGGCGGCGGATGCTGGCCCCATCATCCGTGGGCCTGGAGTCCACCACGCGGCTGTCTTCAGAATGGCAAAACTGGCATTTCATATCGTCACATCCTTTGTTGTTCCAAAGGGAGTATACTCAATCCGCCAGGGTTTGTAAATCTGCCCAGGCCGCATGCAGGCCGTCAAACCAGGCGCTGACATCCATGTCAAAGGCCTGCTTCAAATTGTCCCGGGTAAAGACCTCGTCCATTGGGCCAAAAGCCAGGCGCTTGCCCTGCTTCATCAGCAGGCCGTGGCTGCCGTACTTTCTTGCCAACTGCAAATCATGCACCACCGACAGCACCGCGCGGCCGGGGGTCTTCAGCCACTGGTCAGTCAGGTCAAAGATGCTTTGCTGGTAGGGCAGGTCCAGGTGGCTGACAGGCTCATCCAACAACAAGAGCGGCGTGTCCTGGGCAAAGACCTGGGCCAGGAAGGCGCGCTGCAGCTCGCCACCGGACAGGGTGAGGGCGTTTTGGTTTTTCAGGGCGGTCAGGCCGCATAATTCTATGGCCTCATCTATCTTTTGCTGCCCCCCCAAGTCCTGATGGGACCAGGCGCTTTGGTGGGCGTAGCGGCCCAGCGCCACCAACTCCCGCACGGTGAAGGCATAGGACAGGTTGTGGGACTGCTGCAGCACCGCCATGCTGCGGGCCAGGCCGCGCGAGGGCATTTTGGCGATGTCCTGGCCGTCAAACAGCATATGCCCGCTGGATTTGAGGCTGCGGGCGATGGCCTTGAGCAGGCTGGTCTTGCCCGCGCCATTGGGCCCCGCCAGCATCAGCCACTGACCAGGCCGCAAATCAAAGCTGACATCGTCCACGATGCTGACCTTGCCGATGCGGACTGAGCAATTGTTCACTGTCAGCATCAGGCCATCTTCCTTCTTTGGCGCAGCAGGATAACCATGAAGAACACCGCGCCAATCAGGCTGGTGACCACGCCAAGGGGCAGTTCCACCGGGCTTAGTAAGGAGCGGGCAATCAGGTCGCAATACATCAGGAAGATACCGCCCAGGATGAGGCTGTACGGCAGCAGCACCTTGTGTTTGGGGCCGGTGATGAGGCGGGTGATGTGTGGGATGACCAGGCCCACAAAGCCGATGGAGCCGCCGATGGACACGGTGACGCCAATCAACATGGAGACGATGATCAACACCAGCAGCTTCACCTTGCGCACTGATACGCCCAGGTGCTGGGCGGCCTCCTCCCCTAGGGAAAGGGCGTCCAGCTCCCGCGTCTGCGACAGCAGCACCGGAACGCAGATGAGCAGGAAGGCCGCCAGCAGGAGGGCGTCGCTGTAGCTGGAGGCGGACAGGGAGCCCAGCGTCCAGAAGGTCAAAGTGCGCAAGCGGTTGCCCGCGAAGGAAATCAGCAGGCTCATCAGGGAGCCCATCAGCATGGTCAGCACGATGCCAATCAAAATGATGGTGGTGGTGGCCAGGGAGCGGTCCAGCACATAGGCAAAGGACAGCACCAGCACCAGCGCCATAAAGGCGAAGGCCATGGAGAACAGCGCCGTTCCCCCCAGCGGGAAGCCGGGCAGGGAAAAACCAAACAGCAGCGCCAGCATCGCGCCCAGGGAGGCCCCGGAGGATACACCCAAGGTTGCGCCGTCCGCCAGGGGATTGCGCAGCAGGCCCTGCATGGCGGCGCCGCACAGGGACAAGGCCGCACCCACCAGGAAGACAGACAGCACCCGGGGCAGGCGCACCAGGAGCAGGATGCGCGCCTGGGCGTCCATTAAAAACGCCTGGCCGGTCAGCGCCCGCCACAAAACAGTGGCGGTCTTGTTGATGGGCACAACCACAGAGCCCAGCGCCACGCACAGGAGCACCGAGAGGAGCAATAAAATGAGGATGCCGGCAAGGCGCAGCGGGTGCGCCCTGCCGGTTTTCATCATCGCGTGCAAGCAGACTTACTCGGCCTGGCCGTAGACAAAGTCATACAGGGCTTTGGCGGCGTCCACCAGGCGCGGGCCGGGGCGGGTGATGGCGTCGCTGTCGGAATTGAATACCGCCTTGCCTTTGACAGCCTTCAGGTTCTCCCAGTTGGGGCGCGCCATGATTTCCTCAACAGGCTCCAAGCCCTCGCCGAAATACATGGCGGTGGTGACGATGTAGTCCGGGTCGCGGGTCAGCACCTGCTCCTCGGACACCGCCTGCCAGCCCTCGATGTCATAAAAGGCGTTTTGAAGGCCCAAAATCACGGCGATCTCGTCCATGAAGGTGGATTTGCCGGCCGTCCACAGGCCAAACTCCAGCGGGGACACCTCAAAGTAGACGGTGCCGCCCTGTGTGCCCGCGGTTTTTTCGGTCAAGTCAGCGAAGGATGCGCGCATGGAGGCGGCCAGGGCGTCCGCCTCCTCGTTTTTGCCGGTCAGTTGCCCCAGCAGGGTGATGGCGGCATAGACCCCCTCAATGTTCTGGGCATCGGTGACCACCACCTTGATGCCGGCTTCTTCCAGCTTCATGGCGTCTTTTTCGGCCTGGCTCATCTTGGTCATGATGACGGCTTCCGGCTCCAGCGCGAGAATTTGCTCGTAGTTGGTTTCAAAGCCCGACTGGACCGACGGCAGCGCCATCACTTCCGCGGGGTAGTTGACATACTCGCCCCGGCCGATGATGCGGTCCCCCGCGCCGATGGCATAGAGAATCTCGGCATCGGACGCCTGCAGGACCACCAGGCTTTTGACCGGCTGGTCAAAGGCGACCTCACGGCCCAGCATGTCGGTGATGATGATGTTTTCTTGTGTGGCGGTTTCAGCGAGAGTAAAGATGGGCAATAGTAGCAGAGCGACCAGGAACAAAGAGAGAATCCGGGTGGGTTTCATTTAGGGTGACCTCCTCCAGTTGATCAAACGGCGAAGCTGTGGCCAATTCCGGTACACAAACATGCACCATTCTGGCTTTTTGGCTTGCCTGTATTCAGGTCTCCCGGCTTGGCTTCATCCTTGGGGCGCCTTCCCGCTTGTGGCAGTGGCTTTGTGCCCCTTCGTCAGCTTCACGGTTACTGGATTAGCGCGGAAATTGCATCCGACTTCCCATGGCATCCTGCGCTATCGCAACATGCCGCGTTTTCACGCAAACACAAGCTTCAACCGCTTGTCGGGATAATTATAGACCTTATGGGGGTGGGGGTCAATTGATATGCCTTTGTGTTCTTGAAGCTCATTTCCTGCCTGTGGTAGGATACGCACAAGAAAAGATAAAACCCCCTATTCAAGCTACGCTTGAGTTCACAGGACAATGTTCAAGCACAAGATGCTGTAAAGTCACAATTGAATGAGCTGCGATGGGATTGCAAAGGAGGGCAGGAAAAATGAGCATTGGCAGCAGGATTTCGATGCTTCGCCGGGAATTGGACATGACCCAGATTGAGTTGGCAGAACGGACCGGTGTTAGTTTTCAGGCTGTGAGCAGTTGGGAACGCGATGAGCATTCACCGGAGCTGGCAAACTGAAACTGATCGCGCAAGCCCTGGGCGTGAAAACCGCCGTCCTGTTGGATGAGGAGGAGGATTACATGATAAAACCGGATTTTTCATTCAACGACCGGCTGTTTGATGAAGAGCGCATGTACACCTTCATCAAGGGGAAGGCGACAGCCCTGAAGCTGGCAGGCACCCTCCTCCGGGCGCTGCCTTATGCCCGGGAGCAGCACAAAGACCAAAGACGGGAGGGCAAAGGCGCTGTCCCCTACATCAACCACCCTTTGACCATGGTCTGCCACGCTCTGGCGATGGGCGTGAAGGATGATGACATCCTATCCGCCATCCTACTGCATGACGTGGTGGAGGATTGCGGGCAGAAGTTGGAAGACCTTCCTTGCAATGAGCATGACCTGCCCCCCGATCCTTGTACCAGACCCAGAGTTAGTTGAGATATAATCAACAAAACAAAGGAGCTGGAAGAAATGGCGCAAAAGAAGTACACGGTGGAACAGATCATTGTCAAACTTCGGGAGGTTGAACTGCTTTGCAACAAGGGGAATACC
>JAAYLK010000087.1 GCA_012521895.1 Clostridiales bacterium | reverse complement strand
GTAAACCTTCGAAATTCGTGGTATTCTTGCTTTGAGCCATTGGGGTTCTCCTCCTTGTGAATGTCTATGCAACATCCATTGTAGCGGAGTCCCGGTGGCTTGCCCATTCCTCCTCACCCTGGGCAACCTGCGCCCCGAGATGGTGCAGGAGAGCGTGCTGCGCGCGGCCAAAGCCATGCGCAATTCGCAGATTGTGCTTATCCCCGGCGGCTTCTCCGGCGGCGATGAACCCGATGGCTCGGGCAAGTTCATCACCTCCTTCCTGCGGGCCGAGCCCATGCGGGAAGCGCTGGACGACCTGCTGCAACAGCGCCTTGGCCTGCTGGGCGGCATATGCAATGGTTTTCAGGCGCTCATCAAACTGGGCCTGGTGCCCCATGGCCGCATCGCCCGGGCGGACGCCGCCAGCCCCACCCTCAGCCACAACCTGATCGGCCGCCACCAATCCCGCCTGGTGCGGGTGCGGGTGGCCTCCACACTGTCGCCCTGGTTTCCAAGGCGCCGGGTGGGGGATGTTCAACTACTGCCCATCTCCCACGGCGAAGGCCGCCTGATTTGCGATGAGGCGCAGCTGGCCCGATTGGCAGAGAACGGCCAGATTGCCGCCCAGTACGCGGACGAGCAGGGCTTGCCCAGCATGGACATCGCCCACAACCCCAACGGCTCTGCCTGGGCTGTGGAGGCGCTGACCTCGCCCGACGGGCGCGTGATGGGCCGCATGGGCCATGCCGAGCGCGCGCTGCCCGGCCTCTACCGCAATGTGCCCGGCCTTGCCCTTGACCCGATGTTCCTGTCTGCGGTAGACTATTACAGTTAAGTCTCTCACAAAGGAGCATCCCATGAAAATCAAATCGTTCTTCCTGTGCCTGTGCTGCCTGATGCTGGCGATGCCTGTGGGCTTCGCGCAGCAGGAGGCGGCCCAAGACCCGGTGGACGCCTATGTGGACAAGACCTTCCGCAGCAGCAAGACGGTGGGCGGCTCGGTGGTCATTCTGTCCCACGGCGAGGTTGTCTACGCGCGGGATTATGGCTACCGCGACCAGCGGCGCAGGCTGCCGGTGGACGAAAACACATTTTTCAAGACAGCCTCTCTCACCAAGATGGCGTCCGGCATCGGCATCATGCGCCTAGTGGATGAGGGGCTGCTGGATCTGGATCAGGACATCAGCCAGTACTTCGGCTACAAGATTGCCAACGGTTACTACCCCAAGGTGCCGCTGACGCTGCGCCAGCTGATGAGCCACACCTCCTCGGTGAGCGAGGGGGGCGGCTACTCATCCATCCACCGCAAGGTGCGCGAGATGCTGGACGCCAAGCTGGACCGCCGCGGCAATTTTAACAAAGCGGCGCCCGGCAGCGCCTACAAATACTCCAACTTCGGCGCGGGTTTGGCCGGCGCCATTGCCGAATCCGTCACCGGGCAGAGCATCAACGCCGTCATGCAGGAAAAGGTGTTCGCCCCGCTGGGCATTGAGGCGGCCTACTCGGCATCGCTGCTAAGCACACCTGAGAACGTGAGCAGCCAGTATAAAGATGGCCAGCTGCACCGCGCGGCCGCGGGACAAATCAAAAAGGTATATGAGGACACGGCCGACCCGGAGATGCACTTCCGTACCACCATGGGCGACCTGTGGATCCGCTCGCGCGATATGGCCAAGCTGGCGGCCCTGCTGTGCGCGGACGGCAGCTATGGCGATGTGCGCATCCTGTCGGAGGATAGCGTGCAGGCCATGCGGCAGGAGCAGATGACGCTGGGCAAATCGGTCACCGGACCCAGCCCCTACGGCCTTTTTGTGGAGCATAACGATACCCTGCTGCCCGACCGCATGGTCTATGGACACCAGGGCATGTCTCAAGGGGCGATTCTTAACGTGTACTTTGAGCCGGACAGCCAGTTCGTGTTCGTGCTGTTTTCAAACGGCGGCAGCATGATGCGCACCAACCGCATCGGCAAGCTGGCGCGCAACCTGTTCGGCTATTTCTGGGAACAGTACGGCCAATGCCTGAAACGATTGGAAAGAACTTCCGACAGATCATGAAAGGACAGATCAACCCCACCGGAAACATCTTTGTGGATGACAGCGATATCATTAAGCCCTACGGACAAGCCTTTGAGGATCTGGGATACGTTCGCGACGGTTCTTCACTCGACAAGAGTATTGAGAAAGGCTACCATGTCGCGGAGATCTGTGCGTTGCTTGACAAAGGGAAACAGCCGGCAAGCCTCTACTCGCATATCTACTCTTCCGAATCTGAGAACTTCATTTCGGCCAACACGGAAACGCAGAATGGATTGATCTCCGTCTTTCGTGACTTTCCGGATGCCACCTATGTATTTGACCGTGGTTATGACGCCAATGAACACTTCAAATTCATGCTTCAGCATAACAAGAAGTTCATTGTACGCATCAAGGAGAACCGCACGCTGTTCGTCAAGGGAAGAGCTTGGAAAGCCACGACACTGCGGGATTCTCACAAGGGGAAGATAAAGGTCCATGTCATGTTTGAGGGAAAAGACGCCCTCTGCTTTGTTTCCGCTATGAATGTGCGGATCACAGCAAACCGGCGGGCTTTGAGACTGCTGCTGATCTATGGCCTGACGAAGACACCGATGATGCTGCTGAGCAACAAAACTGTGGAGAGCAAGGAAGACGTTGCAAAGATCGTCAGAAGTTACTTTTCGCGTTGGCGCATTGAGGAATACTTCAGGTTCAAGAAACAGCACTATCGCTTCGAAGGTTTCCGTGTACGCTCACTGAAATCTATCAACGCACTGAATCGTTACGTCTCCTTTGCCATTGCTCTGTTGGGCCTTCTTTCGCAGAAAAACGACGCCTCGCAACTGAGGAAGAGCATCCTCTCCAAAGCCATGGCATTGAAGAAGGATGTCGGCTTCTATCTCTATCAATACGGCTATGGGGT
>JAAYLK010000086.1 GCA_012521895.1 Clostridiales bacterium | reverse complement strand
CGGCAGCGTTGGATGCTACCGCGGCCATCTTTCATCTGTTCGATGAACTGACCTCCGGGATGATTCCCGCCCTTGCGCTTCCATCCAATTTTGTATAAAATATCCACATCACAGATAAAGTTTGTTCCACCACGGCGCCATCATCCGCCTGCCCGTCCCATTGTCATAACAACAACAAACAGGAGGGTCCCATGCCTGACCACATCCACCTGCGCAAACTCGCGGCCTGCCTGCTGGCGCTGGCCCTGCTCGCTGCCGGCCTTCTTTCTGTTGTCAGCCTGTCCATGAGGGCGGAGGCCCTTGAGGAACCCCCTACACAGGAGGAAGCGGCATCCCCCTACGAACCGGTGTTTGACGGCGCGCAGCCGCCCCATCAGGTGTCCGCTTCCGGCACCGGGGTGCTGTGGCAAAGCGGCGGTTCGCAGCTTTCGCGCGCCCGCTCCACGGTGGAGGCCTTGAGCGTCGCTTATTTGACCTACCAGCCGGAGCCGCCGCTGGTGGTGGGCCAGGCGGTGCAGGTGAAGGTGTTCGCCCAGGGCGGCGATGGGGAGTACCGCTACAAGCTGGCGGTGTACTACAACGAGGACCCGGCCACGGAGTTTTACCGCTCGCAGGAATTCCTGCCCTTTTCCGCCAGCCCGGTTTTCAGCCTCACCTTTCCATCAGCCGGCGCCTACATCGTGCACGCCTACATCGAGGACAGCAGCGGCAACCGCCTGGTCTGGGGCGATGCCAAGCTGCTGGTGGTGAGCCCCGGAAAATACAGCAACCCCGAGAAGGTGGCGGAGAAAGTGGCCAGCCTGGCATCCCAGTGCAGGGCCGCCGCGGGCACGCCCTATGCCAAGGCCAAGTGGATGCACGACTGGCTGGTCAACAACGCGGACTATAGCCCCGAAGGCCAGTATGTCTACAAGCCCGAGGGCGTGCTGCTGCTGGGGCACGGGGTGTGTGACTGCTATTCCCAGGCCTATCAAATGCTCATGAACGCCGTGGGGGTTCCCTGCCTGTATGTCACCCACGACGCGGGCAACCATGCCTGGAACCTGGTCAAGCTGGGGGATTTCTGGTACCACGTGGACGTCACCCAGGATGACCCTCGGGGCAACGCCGGCCCCAATTACCGCTATTTCCTGGTTTCGGACGATTTCATGCGCCATGCCGACTTTACCCATTCCTACTGGAACGACAGCGCCGGCCAGGTGCCGCCCTGCCCCTACAACTGGGGTGAAGCGCCAGCAGTCGGCCCCACGCCCGCCCCCACCGCGCCGGTGAACACCCAGCCGGTCGGCTTTGAGGAAAACGGCATCCGATACACGGTGATGGACGGGGAAGCCTTTGTGGAGTCCCTGGTCTCCGGCAGCGCCGACGTGGTGATTCCCGCCGCTGTCAAGGGTTACGCCGTGCGCGGCATCCTGTCTGAAGCCTTGGGTTTTCGTTACATGAACAGCGTCAGCCTGCCAGAAGGCCTGCGCAGCATCGGCAGCGAAGCCTTCACCCAGTCCGTCCTGCCCACCGCGGTCCGCATCCCCGCCAGCGTCACCCACATTGGCCCGCAGGCCTTCTCGGGCATGGGCAGCACCCCCGGTTTCCAGGTCGCCGCAGGCAGCGCTTCCTTCGCCAGCCAGGGCGGGGTGCTCTTCAGCAAAGACATGATCCGCATTCTGCAATACCCCGCCACGGCATCCGCCGCCAGCTACACCCTGCCGTCCACTGTGCGCACCATTGATGACGGCGCCTTTTCCTACAACTCCAGCCTCAAAGAGGTGCACAGTGCAAGCGCCGTGCTGGAGGGCACGGTGTATGGCTTCAGCGGCTCCGCCATCACGGTGTATGGCAAGGATGGCACCGCCCTGCAGGCGGACATCAAGCGCTACAGCAATTCCCCGGTCCAGTATGTGGTGACCGGGGGAGCGATGGATAAACAGCAATCGCAGGTCACCATCCTGGGCAGCCTGGACAAGGCCTATGACGGCAAGCCGGTGTCGTTGCCGGCTTACACCGCCACGGGCGACGGGCATGTGACGATAGCGTTTTATGAGCTGGTTGATTGGGGTGGCACAGTGATTGATTCCTGGCTGGTCACGCCGCCCATGGAGGAGGGCAGGTACAAGGCCGTGGTCACCCAGGCGGAAGGCCTTGCTTTTAAGGGCAGTGAAGCCAGCCTGGAGTTTCAAATCACAGGCCCTGCCCAGTCAGGCCTGAAGGGCGATGCCAACCTGGATGGCCGCGTGGGCATAGAGGACCTGGCCAGCATCATCGCCCACCTCGTGTTTCAAGGGGAGATTCGTTCCTTTGAAAACGCGGACACCAGCGGGAACGGCCTGTTGGAGATGGATGACCTGAAGACTGTGATTGAGATGGTTGTCAGTCAGTAGGTCTCAGAAATAAAATGAGCCGGATGCAAACTGCTCCGGCTCATTGATTTACTGTCATTCGGTAGATCGTTTCACCACTCAGATCCTAAAGCCCGCTTCACCGCGTTTTGGTGCGCGCTGTCCAGCTTGTTGGTGCCATGGGTCTTGGAGTTGGTGAAGTGGATGCAGAAATGCCCTTCGTAGTTGTTGTCCCGGATGCTCTCTTCCTCGTGCGGCATGGTGTTCATGGAGGCGGCGTAGACCTTGCCGTCATACTTCACCAGGATGGCGCGCCGCGCCCAGGAATAAGCCCCGCCGGCGATTTTCTTGAGCACCGCGGCGTCCTTTTTGGTCAGCGGCTCGGCATCCAGGTGGTTGTAGCCGCTCCAGCGCCGCGCGCTGAAGGTGAGCCCTGAGGACACATCCTTGACGGTGAAGCTGCTCCACTGCGGGATGGTGCCGCTGCCGCCCTTGAACCAATCCAGTTTGTTGACGGGGATGGTGTAGTTGGCGGCGTTCTTGCCAAAGAGCTTTTTGATGGTGCTGTTGCCGGCGATGCCGTCAGCCTTCAGGCCGTAGGCGCGCTGGAACTTCTTGACGGCTTCGGTCGTCAGGTCCCCATAGGAGGAGTCGATGGAGGCCTTGTAGTAGCCCTTCAGCTTCAGGGCTTGCTGGAGGGCTTTCACATGCCGCCCGGAGTTGCCGGGCTTGGTGGTGTTGGGCACTTCAATCTTGCCGATGCTGGTGATGCCCTTCATGCCCGGGTCGTCTTTGGACGCGATGCTTTCGGCCCTGCCAAAGAGCTTCAGGATGGTCTGGCTGTTGGCGTCGCCCGTCATTTCCAGCTTGACGGCCTTCTGGTAGGCTTTGACGGCGTCCACTGTCATGTTGCCATAGATGCCGTCCACCCTGCCTTTGAGGTAGCCCTTGATCTGCAAGGCGCGCTGCAATTTTTCCACGTGGTCGCCCGAGCTGCCCTTGCGCGTGGCGCGGGGCGGCTCGCCCAGGCCTGAAATGGTGTTGATCTTGCTGTACTTGCTGGCGCTTTCTTCCTTGTCCTGTACGCCAAATGCCCGCAGGGCGGCGCTGGGCGCGTTGACCAGGCTGCGCATGATGTAGCCGGATTGTTTCTTGTATTCCACCTTGTAAAAATTGCCCGAGATGCCAAGCAAAGTGACCTTGGTGCCCTTGTCCAGCTGGTCATAAAAGATGCTGTCCGTGTTGGGCCTTGCGCGGAAGAAGACCTTGTCCTTGTTGAGGGTGCCGGTATAGGTCTCCGCAAGGCTTGTGCGCGGGCTGAGCGACAGCAATGTCACCGCCACCAGCGTTACAATCAGGCAGCGTCGCAGGTTTTTTCTCATGGTACCTCCTTGGGTTGGGTCGCGAATGGGGTTCTTGCGACCAAGATATTACAAAATTATTAAGATGTCAAGACAAAAATGATATAAATTATGAACAAATTCTTTTACTTCAGGTCCGCGAAACAGTGAATTTTCGTGGTTTTTACGCGGGAAATATGCTACAATTGCCTGGCGGGCAATGCCTGTAGTTTTTTGTGTCAATGAGGTTGTTTCATGTACGACGTAGTGGTTATCGGAGCAGGGGTCATCGGCTGTGCCATTGCGCACCGCCTGGCGCAGTACCAGGGGAGTGTCGCGGTGGTGGACCGTGCCAATGACGTCAGCGAGGGGGCCAGCAAGGCCAACAGCGGCATCGTCCACGCGGGCTATGACGCCAAAGCGGGCACTGAAAAGGCGCGTTTGAACGTTAAAGGCGCCCGGATGATGCGCGCCCTGTGTGATTCCCTGGGCGTGCCCTACGGCCAGCCCGGCGCCCTGGTGCTGGGCTTCCACGAGGAGGACCGCGCGACCCTGGAAGCGCTTTACCAGAACGCCCTGGTCAATGGCGTCACAGGCTGCCGCATCATTGAGCGGGACGAAATCCTGAAGATGGAGCCCAACGTCAACCCGGAGGTCCTTCTGGCGCTGGATGTGCCGGCCTCCGGCCTGGTCAGCCCCTACGAGCTCACCCACGCGCTGGCGGATTCCGCAGCGGAAAACGGGGTGGACTTCAAGCTGGGCACCACGGTCACGGCCTTGTCCCACAATGGGGACCACTGGCAGCTTATGACCGACAAGGGCATCTTGAAGGCCCGCGCCGTCATCAACTGCGCCGGCGCCTTCGCCGATGTCCTGCATAACCAGATTTCCACCCGCAAGGTGCGCATCATCGCCCGCCGCGGCCAGTATTACCTGCTGGACCACACCGTGCCGCTGCTGTTTCAACGCACCATCTTCCAGGTGCCCACCAAGATGGGCAAGGGCGTGCTGGTGTCACCCACCACCCACGGCAACCTGCTTCTGGGCCCCACGGCGGAGGACATCACCGACGGCCTGGACACCGCCACCACGGCCCTGGGCCTTCATGATGTGCTGGACAAGGCCAAGTTGACCTACCCCGGCGTCAACCTGCGCCAGGTGATTACCACCTTCTCGGGCATCCGCGCCCACGAGCAGGACGGAGACTTCCTCATCGGCGCGGTGGAAGGCGCGCCAGAGGGCGCCTTTGAGGCCATCGGCATTGAAAGCCCGGGCCTGTCCGCCGCCCCCGCCATCGGCGAGGAGCTGGGGGACTGGGTGGCCTATTCCCTGAAAATGCCCAGGAACACCAACTACATCGCGCCCACGCCCCTGGCCAAGCCCTTCTCGGGCATGAACGAGACCGAGCGCCGCCTGGCCTATGAAAACGACCCGGACTATGGCCGCATCGTGTGCCGCTGCGAGCAGGTGACCGAGGCCGAGGTGCGCCGGGCCATCCGCAACCCGGTTGGCGCCACCAGCCTTGACGGGGTCAAGCGCCGCACCCGGGCCGGCATGGGCCGCTGCCAGGGGGGCTTTTGCTCCACCCGCGTAATGGAAATCCTGGCGGAGGAGCTGGGCCAGCCCATGCAGCACATCACCAAGCAGGGCGGCAAGAGCTGGCTGCTGGACGGCGGCATCGCGGAGGGCGCGGACCATGAGTGAAATGACAAAGACCATCGACCTGCTGATCATCGGCGCGGGCCCGGCGGGCCTGGCCGCCGCCATTTCCGCCAAGCGCGAGGGGGTGATGGACCTGGCCGTGCTGGAGCGCGAGGACGAGCAGGGCGGCATCCTCAACCAATGCATCCAC
The DNA here is from genome assembly GCA_012521895.1 of Clostridiales bacterium. Taxonomy (GTDB): domain Bacteria; phylum Bacillota; class Clostridia; order Christensenellales; family Aristaeellaceae; genus UBA6115. The sequence continues at coordinate 8,363 of JAAYLK010000086.1, read as the reverse complement.
AACGGCTTTGGCCTGCACCGCTTCAAGGAGGAGCTGACCGGGCCCGAGTATGCCCTGCGGGACATCAAGGAAGCCAGGGATTTGAACATCCCGGTTCTCTGCGGCACCACGGTGCTGTCGGTCACCCGGGATAAGAAGGTCACCGCCGTCAGCCGGGAGCGAGGGATTGAGGTCTTTCAGGCCAAAGCCATCATTCTGGCCATGGGCTGCAGGGAGCGTCCCCGCGGCGCCCTGGCCATTCCGGGCAGCCGACCCTCGGGCATCTTCTCCGCCGGCACCGCGCAAAAGCTGGTCAACATGGCGGGCTTCATGCCCGGCCGCCGGGTGGTTATCCTGGGCAGCGGGGACATCGGCCTCATCATGGCGCGGCGGATGACCCTGCAAGGCGCCAAGGTGCTGGCCTGCGTGGAACTGATGCCCTATAGCTCCGGCCTCAACCGCAACATCGTCCAGTGCCTGCAGGACTACGACATCCCGCTTTTGCTCAGCCACACGGTGGTGGACATCGAGGGCCGGGACCGCTTAAGCGCCGTCACTGTCGCCCAGGTGGATGACAACCGCCGCCCCATCCCGGGCACCGAGCAGCGCTTTGAGTGCGACACCCTGCTGCTGTCCGTGGGCCTGATTCCGGAAAACGAGCTGTCCCTGCAGGCGGGCGTGCGCCTCTCGCCCCTCACACAGGGTCCTGCTGTCAACAACCTGTTTGAAACCAATGTGCGCGGCATCTTCGCCTGCGGCAATGAGCTCCATGTGCATGACCTGGTGGACTACGTCAGCCGGGAGAGCATGCAGGCCGGCAAGGCCGCCGCGGACTACCTCCACGGCGAAAAGGCGCCCTTCCTGCGCTCCCAGGTCAAGGACGGCCAGGGCGTGCGCGGCACGGTGCCCCAGCGGCTTGACATCCCCTATGAAAACATCACAGAGGGCGTGGAATTGATGTTCCGCCCGGACAAGGTGTATCAGAACCACTTCGTCACCCTGCGCACTGAGGACGAAGTCCTTTTGAGCCAGAAACGGATGATCCTGACCCCCGGTGAGATGGCTGAAGCCAAGCTCACCCCCGCGATGCTGGACAAGGTTCGCGGCAAAACCCTGACAGTTGACATTACCAAGGAGAAACAGACCTAAATGCAAACAACGGCACACAAGAAGTATGTCATCATCGGCGGCGTCGCGGGCGGCGCCTCCATCGCCGCGCGCCTGCGCCGGCTGGATGAGCAGGCCGACATCACCATGCTGGAACGGGGGCGCGACGTCTCCTTTTCCAACTGCTCCCTGCCCTATTTCCTGGGCGGGGAGATTGAGGACGCCAGCTGGCTGAAATTGGTCAGCCCCGAGGATTTCTGGCAGCGCTACCGCATCAAGGCATTGACACGGCATGAAGCCCTGTCCATCAACCGCAAGGACAAAACGGTGCTGGCGCGCGACCTCAATGAAGGCACGGACCTCACCTTGCAGTATGACAAGCTCTATTTGTCCCCGGGCGCCATGCCCATCCTGCCCGCCAGCGTGCCGGGCATCAATCTGCCCCATGTCTTCCCCATTCGCAACGTGGAGGATGTGGAGCGCATCGACGGCTACTTAAAGAAGCATAAGGTGCGTGACATCGCCGTCATCGGCGGCGGCTTCATCGGCGTTGAGGCCATGGAAAACCTCCACGCAGCGGGCTACAAAATCAGCCTGATTGACATGGCGCCCCAGGTGATGCTGCCTTTTGACGAGGACATGGCGCAATTGCTGCACAAGGAAATCATCGACCAGGGCGTGGAGCTAATCCTGGGCGATGGCTTGAAAAGCATCCAGGCGAAGGACGTCACCCTGTCCTCCGGCAAAAAGGTGCCTGCCCAGGCGGTCATCATGGCCATCGGCGTGCGCCCGGAGACGGCCCTGGCCAAGGACGCCGGATTGGACCTGGGGGAGACTGGCTCCATCCTGGTCAACCGCCTGATGCAAACCTCAGACCCGGACATCTTCGCCGTGGGCGACGCCATCGAAGTCACCAGCATGATGACCGGCAAGAAGCAGCGCCTGGCCCTGGCCGGGCCCGCGCTGCGCCAGGCGCGCGTGGCCGCTGGGGTGCCCTATGGCCAGCTGGGGCTGATTCCCCAGGTGCTTGGGGCAAGCGTGCTGCGGGTCTTCTCCCTCAACGCGGCCAGCGTGGGCCTCAACGAGCGCCAATGCCAGCAGGAGGGCCTGGATTACGCCGTGTCCTTCGTCCTGCCCATGGACCGCGTGGGCATCATGCCCCACGCCAGCCCGATGTTTTTCAAACTGCTCTACACCAAGGGCTCCGGCCTGGTGCTGGGCGCTCAGGCCATCGGGCGCGGGGCGGTGGACAAGCGCGTTGACGTCATCGCCACCACCATGCGCTACAAGGGCACCATCATGGACTTGAAAGACCTGGAGCTGACCTATTCCCCGGTGTTCTCCACCGCGCGCGATGTGGTCAACCAGGCCGCCCTGGCCGCCTGCAACGACAATGACGGCTTCTTCAGCCAGGTGATGTTTACCAAAATCCGCTCCTTGGTGGAGCAGGGGGCCTACATCCTGGACGTGCGTGAGCAGGAGGAGTTCGGCTACGCCCACATCAAGGGCGCTGTCAACATCCCCTTAAGCCAGCTGCGGGACCGCTTGAATGAAATCCCCAAGGACAGGCCCGTGCATGTGCACTGCCGCACCGGCCAGCGCAGCTACAACGCCGCGCGGGCGCTGATGCAGTCGGGCTATGACCAGGTGTACAACGTGGCCGGCTCCTTCCTGGCCCTGTCCTGGTATGAGTACTTCAAAGACCGGGTCACAGGCCGTGAGCCCATCGTGACCAACTACAATTTTGAGTGAGCGCATGAAGAAAACCAAGCAGCTGTTCCGCCTCTTGGCCCTCCTGCTGTGTCTGGTGACGCTGCCGGCCTTTGCCGGGGCGGAAGCGGCCAAAGCGCCGGTCACTTTGCTGATCGCGGAGGAATCCACCCTGCCGCTGCCCCAGGCGGAAGGCTTCTACCTGTATGTGATGCCCCTGCTGGGAGCGGACTGCATGCTGCTGCACAATGAGGGCCAGTGGATGCTGGTGGACATGGGCAAGCGCGGTGATTACCCCACCATCAAGCAGCATTTGGACCGCCTGGGCGTGGACAAGATTGACATCGCCTTCAACACCCACCCGCATTCCGACCACATCGGCGCCATGCGCGAAATCGCCGACGACTACCCGGTGGGCCGCTTCATCACGGTGTATTCGGAGAAAATCACCGGCCCTTCCATCCTGCAGCGCCCGGTGCTCGCGCACCTTCAACAGGCGGGCGTGCCGATTGAGCGCATGGACAACGGCAGCGAGTTCACCTTTGGCGCCGCCCGGGTGCAGGTCATCAAGACCGGCCACAACAACGTCAACGGCTCAAGCGCCGTGCTGAAAATCACCTACAAGGACACCAGTTTCCTGCTGGCGGCGGACATCACCCGCCAGGCGCAAAACCGCCTCAACATCAATGACGCCGCCGTCCTTGACGCCGATGTGTTCAAATACCCCCACCACGCCCAGGAAAAGCTGGACGCCGGCTTCACCGAGGCGGTCAGCCCCCTGTTTGCCCTCATCACCCACGGCTCCAAGAACTCCGCGGAAGGCCAGAAATGGCTCAACCGCTATGGTGTGCCCTACAAGTTTGCCAGCTGGGGCATCATCACCGTGGTGTCAGACGGCCAGCAAATCACCGTCTACCAGGAATTGACCGAGGAAGGCAAGGGCTTCGCGGAGCGCTTCGTGCCGCAGAAGTAGTCTCCTTTCATTCAAAAAGCTGCCCGGTTTGAAACCGCGGCAGCTATTTTTTATTGGTCACAATTCAAGCCTGGCTTAACCAGTCCAGCCCTTCCTCCCGGTTTCTGGCAAAGCGCACCGCCTTGCCCAGGCCGTGTTTGGCCAGATAGGCCTTGATGGCGAGGTTTTCCACAAAGCTGAAGTCCCCGGTGATGGCCAGCTTCATCCTGTGTGTGGCAAAGGCTTCAGAGAGCGTGTCCAGAAACCCGCTCCTCAAGTCAAAAAAGGATTCGTCAATCAGGCCGCGGTCGGCCAGCATTTTGTCCGCGTGGTGCTTGTGTTTGATGTCATCCATCAACCGGACGATGGTGTCGGCGCTCTTGATTTCCCCATTTTCGCCGGTAATCAGGGCAATCTGCTCACCCCTGTGCGCTGTGATGTTGATGTCCATTCCTTAAGCCTTCTTGTGCAGGGGGCGGATGAGGATAAAGGGCGTCAATTCCTTACCCTGGCCGGAGGGGTTGTCCTTCATGGCCTCCTGTAGCTGCTCATCCGTCAGCGGGCTGTCGCTGCTCTTGCCCAGTTGGTTCCTATGGAAGTCATTGGCGTCCATGATCACCACCGGGATGCCGGTCTTTTTCGTCAGCTCATCGCACAGCTTGCCGGCCTCCGGCGGGTTGATGACGGCCAGCTCGTGGTACTCCTCAAAGTCAGAATCCGGATAAAAGCCGTCAATGCCCGCGATGTCATGGCCGCAGACCTTGTAAAACACGCCCTTGACGCCAAAAGGCTTGGTGATGGCCGACAGCGCGGTCGCCAGCAGCACGCGGGGCAGGCCCACAATCTGGATGGTCATCTGCAGCTTGTAGGGCTCGTGCATGCCAATGCCGGTGGAGTTGTGCCCGGCAAAGCGGTACAGCAGCTTGGCCCAGAAGCCGGGCTTGGCCTGCTCGCGCGTCTTGACGCTGCCTACGCACATGCCCATCACCTTGGCGCCAAAGCTTAATATGTCGCCTTCCTGATACAGGGGGCGCACATATTGTTCCAGCAGCGCCGCCGCGTCCTCGTGGGGTTTGACAAAATGGGTCTGGATGGCAAAGCGCTGGTAGCGCCGCCCCGCTTCACCCGCGATTTCCCCTCGGTCAAAATAGGTGATGCCATTGATGTCACGCTTCTGGTGGCTTAAGTTCCTGGTGCCGTCCGCGGCGCGTACTTGATGTGCCATGCTGTGCCTTCTTTACGTTTACTGTGTTTTGAACATAATCACTCGATCACACCGCCTCATTCTAACAACGCCGGTTTCAAGCGTCAAGGACGGCGTCCGCACCTTGACGGGCCCCGCGCGCGCAAGGTAAACTTGAAACAGAATGGATAGAAACGGAGGGATAATGTGGATTTAACCGGACAAGTCATCCTTGGTTTTCTGGAGGAGGATGACAGCAGGCGCGTGTTGTTTCGCGTGCGCCCGCTGCTGTCGCCCCTGGGCCTGATCAGCCCGGAGGATTTGGAGGAGCTGGAGCAGGATGGCTACCTGCGCGTAGCGCCTGACCGCCAGGAGCAGCACAGCTTCAAGGACCGCATGCGCGCCTTGGGCAGCCTCTGCCTGATCGACCTGCGCGACGCCCAATCCTCCCTGGGCAAGGTGCGGCCCAACAAGAATTATCAGCCCGGCCGCGGGGACAGCAACCGCTATATTATTTATTCGGATGCCGTCCGCGAACTGCCGGGTGAACTGGTCTATGAGGTGGTGGCGGAGGACAAGCGCGCCAGCGCCTTGACCAAGCAGTATTACCTGCGCACCGGCGGGCGCATCTCCGGCCCCCATTGCCCGGAGAACTCCCTGTCCTGCCCCAACTCCCAAACCCTGATGCCCGATTGCGACCGCCTGTTTTTGGTGGAGATGCCCGATGGCTCAAGCCGCATGTTCTACTGGCCGGAATCAGAGCGTGAGGAGGAGGCAATTACAACGGAAGAACAGCCGCAAACAACCGCGCAGGCGGAAATGGAAGCGGCTCCTGCCATCCCTGCGGACAGCCACCTGTCCCAGTTTGACCAGGCGGCAGGCAGCGTGCACAAGGCCCTGGCGGAAGCGGGCTTTGACCTGGATGAACAGCAGGCGGGCTTTTTGCTGCTGCTGTGCCTGCTCAACAGCCGCGTGCAGCTGTGGGGGGACAATGTGGCGGACGCCCACCTGGCTGGCAAGACCCTGTGCGCCTTGTTTGGCGAAGGGCTGTGCTCGGTGGACAGCCAGGCAGGGGAGGAAGATGGCGACCAGCTGCAGCTGATTTACGCCCAAACCCTGTTTGTCAAACGCAGCCTGAAGCGCTACCACACAGCCCCCTGGCCGGTGGCGCGCCTGCTGTCCGGCCCTGGTTTCCCGGCCCTGCACCCCAATCTTTCAAAGTTGGACCAAGCCTCCCTGCTGCCGTCCATCCGCGGTGCCTGCACGGTGCTGGATGAGCAAACGCGCCAGCGCCTCACGCACATGCTGCAAAACACCATCAAGGAAGGCTGCGCCTTGCCGCTCATGATGCGCGCGCAGATGGCGGAGTTCCTCTGCTTTGCCCAGACCCTGTTTGAAAACAAAACGGAAGAAGCCTTCCACTACGCCCAAAGCGTGTATGCCCTGCCCTATTTGCAGGCCAAGGGCTACAGCGCCGACGAAGCCTGGGAGCTGCTCAAGCGGTGAAGGAGATCACAAGCCTTGCCAACCCCCTGGTGAAGCAGTGGCGGCAGATGCAGACGCCTTCCGGCAGAAAGGCCCATGGCCTTTTTCTGGCCGAGGGCGAGCACCTGTGCCGCGAAGCAGTGCGCGAAGGCGCCTGCCAGACCCTGCTGGTCACCAAAGAGGGGCTGGACGCCTACCGGGAATGGTTGCCTGTGGAAGACAGCATCATTCTCGTAAGCCGCCAGGTGCTGTCCGCCCTGGCTGACAGCAAGACGCCCCAGGGCTGTATCGCGGTCTGCGAACTGCCAGAGTCGCCGCCTTTGCAAAACGCCGGAAACCGGCTGATGGCGCTGAACCGCTTGCAGGACCCGGGCAATGTGGGCACCATCCTGCGCACGCTGGACGCCGCCGATTTTGACGGCCTGGTGCTGGACTTTGGCTGTGCTGATCCCTTTTCGCCCAAGGCGGCGCGCGCCAGCATGGGCGCGGTCTTCCGTCTGCCGGTCTACCAGGTGGAGGACCTGCACACAGCCTTTGACGCCCTGCCAAAACACAAACTGGTGGCGGGCGACCTTTTTGGCGGCCCCTATTATGGCCACCCTCCCTTTGGGGAAGCTTTCATCCTGCTGGTGGGCAATGAAGGCGCGGGGCTGGAAGACAGCGTGAAACAAAGGGCGGACTTTCGCTTAAAGCTGCCCATTCCCGGGAAGGCGGAGTCCTTGAATGCCGCCGTCGCCGCAGGGCTGATGGTGTATGACATCATTAGATTGGATGAGCAAATGGCATAAAAAAGGAGCGGCGCCAGCCGCTCCTTTTAGGTACCAGGTTTGTACTTAGCGCTTGATCAGGCGCACCAGCCAGATGACGATGCAGGCGCCGGCAATCGCCACAAGCAGGGCACCGATGCTGAAGCCCTCGTTGTAGTTGATGCCCAGCAGGCCGGCCACAAAGCCGCCCACCACGCTGCCGATGATGCCCAGGATGATGTTGGTGATCAAGCCGTTTTCGCTGTTCATCAGCTTCCCGGCAATCCAGCCGGCGATGGCGCCAAACAGGGCCCAAACCAGTAAGTTCACTAACATGTTTCATACCTCCAAAAGTGTAGAGTGTGTGCTTGCACAATAGAATTATACCCCATCCCGGCATTTGAAACATAAAATCGCCTGCCGCGTACTACTGCGCCTGTCTGGGTATACTTCCCACATGGAGGTGATTTCATGGATCAATTGGATGACAAGATCAGAAAAATTGTGATGACCGGCATCGGCGCCATTGTGGAGACGGTTGAGAAATCCAAGGATGCCATTGTGGGTTTCGCCGGCAGCGACCAGGCAAAAGCGCTGGTTGACAAGGGTGAGAAAGCGGTCCAGTCCGCCCTTGACTCGGGCAGCAAGGTTGTCAAAAAAGTCAAGGACGCCTTGAGCGAGGCCGAGGTCAAGGACAGGGTCAAAAAGGAAAAGGAACGCTTGACCAACTTGGCAAAGCAGGTCAGCGAGCTCAGCCCCGACCAGTTGGAGGTGTTTGAGGCCCTGGTGAAGAACTTCAAGGAAAAGCCGCAGGAGACATCCTTTGGCCCCCTGGAAGGCAAGCATCCCCAGTCTGAGGAAGCCCTGGGCAAGCCCGGTGTGACCGAATCCGACCTGGACCCGGACCCCGATGACATGACCAGCCCCGACCTGGCCGAAAAGGCCAAGCACGACCCCTTGAAGCCTGTCACGCCCACCGCGCCGGATGACGAGCAAAATGCCAAGCGCCAGCAGGCCAACGCCATGAACGAGCACCTGAAGCAGAATGTGCCCCCGGACTTTTAATACTGATTCCAATCCTTAATGCATCGTCGCGCTGGATCTTTTGACTTTCTACATCGTCAGAAATCCTCAATGTAGCTATGGCTACACCTTCGGATTCCTTCCTCGTATAAAGCCAAAATCTCTCACCGCTTTGGAT
>JAAYLK010000085.1 GCA_012521895.1 Clostridiales bacterium | reverse complement strand
CTGGAACGTCTCCCCGGCTACGCGCGACACATAGCTGATTCCGCGCTCATCCCGGAACAGGGGCTGCCTGTAGCCGATGGAAAAAAAGTACGAACGCGTGCCCGTAAAACCAGCTGCCAGCAGCAGGAGAAAAGCCAGAAAACCGCCGATTACCCTCTTCAAACGCCTCGTCCTCTCCCAAAAAACGGAATATTTTCCCGGCAGCGGCATCCTTCGCCGGCGCAAAGCAAGGGCTCATCCGCCCAGTCTGTCCTGCGCAGCAGACCGTCCGCCGGGTTTCGGGGTGCAGCGGCCCGGGACGGGGTGCGGCAAAGTGTGGGGGACATAGCCGAAGGTTGCCAAACCGAAACGTAATTTACCACATCATGCACCAACGCTCAAGTGCGGGCAGCGGCCGTTGGGGCGGGGGTTATTCGCGGTTGCGCACCTCCATCAGGGCGGCCGCGTCATGCAGGGCGAAGGACAAGCCCGCGCAATCACACCGCGCCCGCCGTTCATTGCGGCTGCTCCGGGCGGCCTGCAGCCCGCAGCAGAAAAAAGCGGCAGCCTGCGCTGCCGGTCCCGGGGCGCGCCTCCGCGCTGCGGCATCAAGGGATTTTCGTCTTGCGGTAGTTCGGGTTCTTTTGCGTTTTCTGTGCGTAGAGCAATTTGTCCGCCCGGTCGATTACCTTGCTGATTTCGAGCCCCGGCCGGCACACGAATTCCGTGATGCCCACGGACGCCTGAATACAGTAGGGCTTGTCGGAGGCCTGATTGTACCGGCTGAACAGCGCGGCCAGCCGGGCGGTGAAGGAGACCGCGAAATCAGGGTCGTCCTCCAAGAGCAGGACGATGAACTCATCGCCGCCGACCCGCGCGACCAAATCCTGGCTGCGCACGGCGTGTTTGAGGATGGTGCTGGCGGCCACGATTGCTTCGTCTCCGGCTGTGTGCCCGAAACTGTCGTTGATTCCCTTCAGGTTGTCCAGGTCCAAAAAGGCGCAAAAAGCGCGCCTGCCCTCGTTTTCGCGGTTGATTCGGATTGCCTGCTCAATGAAGCCGCGGCGGTTGTAGACATTGCACATGGGGTCGTACTCTGACAGGAAGCTCAGCACTTCGATGCGCTCACGGGTGTTGTCCAGTTCGCCCAGCACGATTCGCTCCTTGGATTTCAGGTCAAGGAAATTGGCCATGATGCCCAGCTGCAAGCCGAGGATGTGGAGGATAGGGAGCGTTCTGCGGTCCGCCTCGCACAGGAAGATTCCGTACTGCACGTCTCCGGAGAAGATGCCGAAGGTAATCAGCCGATCACCGCCCTTGAGGCCCGGCAGTCCGACCAGCGGGGACCCCGCGTCCAGCATCGGCATCCGCGAACGCGGGTAGCCCACGGAGACCTCGCCATCCTGGCAGGCGGCCAGAAGCAGCCTGCCCGAAGTATCTGAATCCATCTGCTTGTTTGCGCGCCGTGGCACCGGCAGCAGGCAGATGTGCACTTTCTCAAGGCCGATGTGGCGCAGCCTGTCCACCGCCCTGCGGAATACGATGTCCTCCTCATCATCCGAGATGACCAAATCCCGGATAAACTCCTGCGCGAACCACGCCTGCATGCGAATCCGGTTGTACCGCAGGGACGAGTTCTGCACCTCAAAGGCATACAGGGCGCCAAGGATGCCCAGCAGGGCCTGGTTGAGCCGCAGACCCGCAGCGCACATGTTGATGCCTCCCGCCTTGAACAGGTGGCTGTGCAGGCGGTTCGCAATTTGGGCGACGACCGTGCTGTACTGATCCATGCCGGACTCCAGAAACGCCGAAAGCTCGGCCCCGCATCCGGCGGCATCCCTGCGTTCCAGCGCCGCGGAGGAGGCGCAGGAAAGGATGCGGTCGATCAACTCCGTCAGGCTTGCGTGTCCGTCCAGCGCGTACAGCTGTGTCAGGTCATTGCGCAGGCGCTCCGCCACCCGGGTGATGTAGTCTTCGTCGCCGCGGTTCTCGATTTCAAAAATGCTGCCGTCCATCTGCAGCGCGCAGCCGCAGGACGCCCGAACGTGCATCCTGGTCTGCATCCTGGCCACGGGCGGCGATTTCCCTTCCATCAGTTCCGCGGCCGTCATGACGGCCAGATACCCGGTGTTCATCGCCTGCTGGGAAATGGTGGTGAGCGGAGGGGACAGGGTCCTCCCGGTGGTGAAATCATCAAATCCCGTCACCGCGATGTCTCTGCCGGGGACAAGGCCGCGCTCCGCCAGCACCTGGTAGGCGGTCCGCACCATCTCGTCATTGCAGAACATGATGGCCTCAAGGCCCGGATGTTCGTCCAACAGCCGGTTCACCACCCCGGAGACAAAGCCGGACAGGTCCCCGCGGCACAGCATCCCGTTTTCGACGGTCAACCCGTGTCTTTCCATGGTGTCCAGGTATGCGCGTTCGCGGACGGTGCCGTCGGGATGGTCCGGCGGACCCGCGACAAAGGCGATTTTGCGGTATCCGTGGTCGGCAATCAAGTGCTCGGTCAACCGGCAGACACTGCCGTAGTTGTCCACCAGGATGACGGCCTGCCCCGGGGCTTTGGCTACGGACCGGTGGAGCACGACGCGCTTTTTCCCCTTGAACCGCTTGAGAAATTCCTGATAGTGCCTGTCGTCCGTGAAGCCCGACAGGGAACCGCAGGAGATGATGAAAGCGTCCGCGCCGACCAGTTCCGTGTAGTCATAGATGCTGTTGAAGTACTGGATTGCCTCCCGCTCCCTGTCCGAGTCGATTGGCGCGGTGTTCTTCTGCTTTCCGCTCATGTAAAACAGTCCGATGCCCTGCTGCGCGGCCGCTTCGTTCATGCCGCGCATCAGTTCGTCGGTGTAGTCATAGCTGATGTCGCCTATGATGACGCAGATGGTTCTCCCGCTGGGCATTTTGTCCCGCCTTCCGCATGTGACTGCACAAAAATGCGGCGTTCGGGCCGCAATAAGGCATAGTATCAGTATTATACGGCCTTTTCGTATTTCGTCAAGCCCGGAGCGGCGCGTGTGGGCGAAGCACCGCCTTCCCGGCAGGCCGTAGACGCTTCTTTTGACAAAACCGCTTGCCGCCGGGTAAGTGTCGACAGAAGGGATTGTGCCGGCGCCCGGCGCAAATGCGCTTGGGGTTCCCGGCCGGATTGCCGTCCAATGCTGCACGGAACGCACCGCAATCAGCGGAGCGCTTCCCCGGGTCAGGCAGAGGGGAACGCAAATCACCGCGTGGTTTCCGCGGCGCTCCCCGCGGCACAGTCTTGAGCGGCCGCGGATGATATGTTAGGATGACGCAAGTACGGTAGGGATTTGCATGAATGGGCGGTCTTTCCAAAGTTCCGGCCCGGTTTGAGGAACGGGCAGACCGCCGAAACTATGGATGGCACACAACGCTGACAGCGCCCTTTGAGGGGGAATTCGATGGAGAATGGTATCTTCCGTGCCTTGATCAACAACGGCGCCGTGCTGCTGGCTTTGTCCGCCGTTTTTGAAACGGCCTATTTTCTGCCGGCACGGTACCAGCGGTTCAAAACGGTTTTCAGCGGAATCCTCATCGCCGGCGCGTGCATCGCAGTGATGGCGGCGCCTTTCAGGATCCAGTCCGGCATCATCTTTGACACCCGGTCTATCCTGATCAGCGTGACCGCCCTGATTTTCGGCCCCGTGCCGGCATCCATCACCGCCGCGGCAGCCCTGGCGTTCCGGCTGTTCATCGGCGGTATCGGCACCTGGG
>JAAYLK010000084.1 GCA_012521895.1 Clostridiales bacterium | reverse complement strand
GCCTGCCCATCCATGACAAGGCCTTTTCTGTCATCAACGACCTGGGCCAGTCCGTCGAGAACACCGGCGCGGTTACCCTGTATGTGTCCGGCCAGCAGCCGGATGAAGTCAGCGCGAAACTAACAGGAAGGCACTGCCTGAACATCAAAGTAAGGTGAGGAAAAATGGCAAAAACCGTACATGAGGACCTGTTCTTTCTCCCCAAAGTGGATTATTTCGTGCACAGGGTGTGCATGCCGGACTGGGTGATTGAACGCCAACTGATCGATTTTCACGACCTGACCTACGTTGTGGAAGGCCAGGGTGAATACATCGTGGATGATGTGGCCCACCCGGTCAGCAAGGGCGACTTAATCTATATCAAGCCCGGTGCCTGGCGCGAGGCTGCCACCAGTGCGGACAAGCCCATGGTCCTGTACGCCTTCAACATGAAGCTGATGGACAAGGCCTGCCAGCCTACTCAGCTTCCCCTGCCGCTCATTAGCAAGCTGGAGCGCAACCCCAAGGTGGACCACCTTCTGGAGCGCATTAAGCAGCATGTGGCCCTCAGGGAAGCCACTTCTGTAATGCTGACCACAGCGCTGCTGATGGAAGTGATTTCAGAAATCCTGCTCACCACCGGCTTGGTGCAGGGCTCCGGCAGCGATCCGCGCGTTCAGAAGGCGGCGGCCTTTGTCATGGAAAACATCCACCGCCACATCTCCGCCGGTGAAATCGGGGCCGCGGTGGGGGTCCACCCTGGCTACCTCAACAAACTCACCATGAAGAACACCGGGAAAACGGTTAGCCGCTTCATCACCAACATCCGCGTGAACATGGCCGAGGACGCCATTGTCTACGAGGGAATATCAGTCTCAGAAGCGGCCAGCCGCTTTGGGTTTTCGGACATCTATCACTTCAGCAAGGTATTCAAGAAGAACAAGGGCTATCCGCCCTCCACTGCCAAGACGCTGCTGCGTTAAGGCTGGCGGAACACCAGGAGGCTTCCTGGTGTGGGTTCATAGGCCAGGGTCGGGAGGTGTTCCTGCCCGGCAATTATAAAAGGTTTTGCGCTCGCAAAGCCTTTTTCATTGAGCCCTTTGTCGTACTTTAGCAGAAAGTCCCGGGTCAGCAGGGTGTCCGTGTGCGGCGCCAGCGCGTGGGTGAAGGGCTTGCTCATCAGGCTGTGAAAGGTCTTGGCATACTGCCTGACCGGCAGGGCTTCCGGGAAAAAGACCCAGGTCTGCGGGTTCCAGCAGTCGCCCAGCAGCAGCAAGCCGCGCTCCTTGACCAGCAGGGCGACGGAGCCTGGCGTGTGGCCGGGGGCAAAGAGGGGCTGGGCGGTCATCCCCCCCAGGTCAAAGGCTGTTTCCGGCATGTCTTCAACCGCCGGGAAGGGCGCGTTGAGATAGGCCTCGTTGTGCGCCGCTGTCAGCCCCGCGCGCTCCACCACCCGCTGGCGCTGGAACGCGCCGGTGTAGGTGGGGAGCAAGTCCCAATCATTGCGGTGCAGGTACACGCGCTCAAAATGGATGGCGCCCAGGGCGTGGTCGTGGTGGACGTGGCTCAGCACCACCTCATAGGGCAGGCTGGTCAGCGTCCTGATAAAAGCCGGCAGGTCATGGGCTCCGTAGCCGGCGTCAAACAGCAGGGCGCGTTTTTCTCCCACCAGCAGGGTCAGGTGCACGCCCAGGGAATCAAAAATGTGAAAGACGCCCGGCAGCATTTCCTTGGCGCTGTATTGTGCGCTGCTCATTGCCTTAAGCCTTTTTTACAAAGCGGATGCCGTACAAATCCAGGCTGGCGCCGGGCAGGAAGACCAGGCGCACCTCGCCTTGTCCGGTCCAGGTGCCTTCAAGCGGAATGGTCAAAGCGGTTTTCTCCGCCGCCTTGGGCAAATGCACCATCGCCCGGTGCAGGTGCGCGCTGTCAAACTGGATCTGCAGGGGATTGCTGTCATTCATGCTTTGGTAGCTCACTTCCAGGCTGTCCGTGCCGACATCGCCAAAGTCAAAACCGGAGAAGCCCAGAGTGGTGTTGTTGCCGATGTTTTTCACCGCGTCACCCGCGCGGATGAAGGAATCGCCATACAGCTCCTCACACGCCCCGGCCGCGATTGGTTCAAAGCCCCTTGTTTTTTTGTGGAAGACAAAGCCGCGGATGTGGGATTTGACATGGAAGACAAAGCACAAGGGCGTGTTGCCTTTCAAGGTTTCATTAAGCTGCACCGGGGTTTCCACATAGGTGTTCCAGATCATGCCCTTGTCATACAGGGGCTTTGCAAGCAGACTGCCACCCTGGTCCGGCCTGCCCTTCCAGACTTCAAAATGGAAGGGGTCGTGATGGAGGGGAAAGAGCCAGATGTTGAAGCGGTCGCTGCCATGCGCGCCAAAGTCCAGGTTGTCAAAGCAGACCCAGCTCTCCGCCTCCCGCAGCGTGGCCACGCCGCGGTCATTGCCGTTGGTCAGCGCGACGTTGCTGTAGGTGAACAGGCTGGCAGACATCTCCTTGTAGGGGTCCAGGTGCTTTTGGCCAAAGCCTGTGAGGTCCACCTCAAGCTGGGTGTAGAGGTCCAGGTGGTCCTTGCCGTTGTTCACGCCGCAGCGCACATAAACCCGCCCGTCACTGACAGGGGAGAGGGTGAGGGTCTTCCCGTCCTCGCTGATGGAAAACGCCGCGTTCCGGCTGTCCACCCCGGCGGCGTTGGTCAGCCGCCAGTGCAGTTGCTGGGCCTTGGCGTCCTGCGGCAGCGCGCGCGCATGGATGGTATAGCCCTCCCTGACCAGCTCAATCTTGCGCACCGGGGCGTCTTCCTTGATGATCTGCGCTTCAACCTCCGCGTTTTTGCCTTTGGCCACCGCCAGCAGCTTGCCGGAGAACATCCGCCGCGTATTGTTTTGATAAGGTGTATAATCCGTGGAATCGCCATTGTCCAGCCCCAACAAAACCCCCTGGCTGACGGAAACCTCCACCAGGTTGTTGGCGTTCTCCACCAGGTGGCCGTCCTTGTCCACTGCCGTTATCTGTACAAAGGTGGTGTCGCCCTGGCGCTCATACGCCAGATGCAATTGCTCCGCTTCGCCAAAGCTGTGGCGGAAGGCCTGTGCCACCAGCTTGCCCGTTTCATCATAGGCATCCGCGCGCAGCACGCCCTTTTCATAAGGCAATTGCCAATTGCGGGTGATTTCACTCCCCATCTCCTGCATGCTTACGAAGCGGTCGTTGATAAAGAGGGCCACCGCGTGCTGGTTGCTGGTGACGCGCGCGTCAATCAGCTGCCCGGGCGAAAAATCCCAATAAGGGAAAAGATGGACCACCGGTTCCTTTGTCCACGCGCTCTGGAACTGATAAAATGCGTCCTTTTCAAAGCCGGCGGTGTCCATCATGCCAAAGTAGGAGTTCTTGGTGTGGTAGGGGGTGGGCTCGCCCAGGTAATCCTGCCCGGTCCACACAAACTGGCCGATGGAAAAGGGCGTGTCACGGTCGTCCTTGATGACGTGGTCCACGCTCTTGGTGCCCCAGCTGGTGGTGCTGTTGCCCAGGGAAGAAGTCTGCAGGTCATCATCCGACAGCAGGGGCTGGGAAAGGGGGAAGTGATAGATGCCCCGGCTTTGCACGGTGGACCCGGTCTCCGAGCCATAAATCACCCAGTCCGGGTGCTGCTCATGGTGGCGCTGGTAGAGGAACTCCGCGTAGTTGTAACCCACCACCGGAAGCTGCTCCACCGCCTTTTGGGTGTTTTCCCAGGCCATGTAGTTGCTGCCCAGGGTGGGCAGGGCCTGGCCGCGGGGGTCGTGCAGCCTGACCAGGTCGCGGATGGTTTTGAGCACCGCGCTGCCCTTTTCAAAGTCGGCGTGGGTGTCGGGAATCTCATTGCCCAAAGACCACAGGATGATGCTGGGGTGGTTGCGGTCACGGCGAATCCAGCTGGCGATGTCTCGCTCATGCCAGGCGTCAAAATAGCGGGCATAGTCATGCTCGGTCTTGCGCAGCTGCCAGACATCGGCAAACTCGCTGATGACCATCAGCCCCAGCTCGTCCGCCAAATCCATTTGTACCTTGGACGGCGGGTTGTGAGCGGCGCGGATCGCGTTGACACCCATGCGCTTCAAAGCCAGAAACTGCCGACGGATAAAGTCCGCGTGCACGGCGGAGCCGATGATGGCAAACTCCTGGTGCAGGCAGACGCCGTTGAGCTTGGTCTTTTCCCCGTTGATGAAGAAGCCATCCTCCGGGTCAAAGCGCAGCTGGCGGAACCCAAAGCTGGTGTCCACCGTGTCACAGACCTCATGGTTGACAAGCAGGGTGGAGCGCAGGGTGTACAGCTGCGGGCAGTCCGGCGACCAGGGGATGATTTCGCCCGCTTCCAGCAGCTGATGGCTCACCTCATAGGCCGCGCCCTGGGTTTCCACTTCTGCGGTGACCTCATAGACCCACTGGCCGTCCACAAGGTCGGTGGTGATGTAAACGCCGTCATTGATGAAGTGGCAGGGGTTTTTGATGTGGAGGGAGACCTCGCGGTAGATGCCAGCGCCCGTATACCACCTGGAGCTGGGAAAGCGCGCGTCCACCTTCAGCAGCAGGGTGTTGTCCCCGTCCTCCTTCAAAAACGCTGTAATGTCATGCTCAAAGGCGGTGAAGCCATACTTCCATTCCCCGGCCTTGTGGCTGTTGACATAGAGGGTGGAGTTCATGTACACGCCGTCAAAGCGCAGGATGGCTCTCTGGCCCGGCTGTAAAAAGCCCGTGTCCAGGGAACGCTGATACCAGCCAATCCCGGTTTGATACCAGTTCCTGGGGTCTGTAATCAGCCAGTCGTGCGGCAGGGAGACCGGTGTAAAGTCCTTGGCCTCCCCTTTGGCGAACTGCCAGCCGTCATTCAATCGCATGCGCATACAGGTTTCTCCTTCACAGGGTTTTTACTGTGCCTTGATACGGCAGAGTATACCATATTCCTTGGAAAAGTAAGACAAAAAATGGGAGGGCACGCGCCCTCCCAAGGGTTTACAAGGCCTTACTCGTAGTACTTCTCGTAGGCTGCCTGGCGCTCATCAATGATGGCCTGGCCGCCGGAGCTGAGGTAGTCATCCATGCCGGAGTCATATACCTGGTCAAACTGGTCCACGGGGGCGACAACGGACTGGGTCAGGAAGGTGTCGCGCTTGTTGGGCAGCGAGGTGTTCATGCCCACTTCCGCCTGGATCAGGCCCACGGAGTAGTTCTTGCCATAGCGCGCGTCCTTGCTGGACAGCTCAAAGGCGCGTTCGATGTAACGCGGCTCCACCGAGGCATAGCCCAGGGCGATGGACAGCACGTTCTTCTCGGCGTCGCCGGTGTCCAGGCCGTTGATGGTGATGGTGTAGTCGATGTTGTTGAGGGAGTTCATGATCTTCTCGCCCTGCACGGCCAGGGTCTTGATGGCGCCGTTCTCCTGCACCTCATGGGTCACGCCCTCTTCGCCAATCTGCAGGAAGCGGCGGTTTTCCATGGTGGAGATGAAGTCCAGATACAGCAGGGAAGCCAGCGGCTCATCGTTGGTGGCGGGGAAGAAGACCTTGCGGTCGATCGGGGCGGCCAGGAACTTGCGGTAGATGCCCTCGTCATTGGGGAAGGGCTCAACGGCGATGTAGCCGGCTTCCGGGCCAAAGGCGCGCTGCAGGTTGGCGTGGATGCTGTCCTCGCCATTGCGGTAGGGGTAGTCCCAGTTGTGGGTGAAGGCGCCGACGTAGCCGGCCTTCATCAGGTTGTCCTCGGCGTTGTCGCCAGCGCCGTGCACGGGGAAGTCCTTCCAGACCAGGTTGTCGTTGTACCATTTGTTCAGCACGCGCACGCCCTCTTTGTAGTTGGGGAACAGCATGCGCCTGTCGTCAAAGCCGCGCACATAGGCTTCTTTTTCCGTCAGGCCTTCGGGCACAAAGGAGGTGATCAGGTGGTCGTTGCGCCAGGAGACATCGTAGCTGGTGGAATAGGGGATCAGCTTGTCCTTGTCCGCGCCCAGCAGGGTCTCCGCGTTGTCGCGGAAGGCGACCAGCATGGCTTCAAACTCTTCCAGGGTCTTGGGTTCGGCGATGTTCAGTTTCTTCAGCCAGTCCTCGCGCACAAAGGTGTTGATGCGTTTGTTGACAAACAGCTTGGCTTCAATCGCCCACAGGGTGCCCTTCTCGGGGTCCAGGTCCCAGTAGATGTTCTGGTCGCCCAGCAGCTCCCACAGGTTGGGCAGCAGGTCCTTGTGCTCGCTTAAGTAGGGGGCCAGGTCGGTCACGCCGCCCATCTCGGCATAGGTCTGGATGGTGGGGTAGGAATAGGTCACGCAGACATCGGGCGCGTCACCCGCGGCCAGCAGGTTGTTCAGCGCGTCCACTTCCGTCCAGCGCGGCACCGGCACATAGGTGACGGCCACGTTGTACTTTTCCAGCATGCCCTTTTTGATGTAGTCGGTGTAGAAATTGTCCTCGGGTTTGCTTCCGCCCTCGTTGGCGCGGTCAAAGATTTCCACGGTGATTTCACGCGTGGTGGTAAACTTGCCGTCTACCAGTTCGGGGGTCTGAGCGAAGGCCGCCAGCAGCCCATTTCCAAGCAGCATGGTGACCAGCAGCAGTAAAACCAGGGTCCTTTTCATGGTGTTCCTCCTTTTATTTTCAAGGCAGTCTGTTCGCTGCCCTGATTTACCAAAGTAATCAGCCCTTGATGGCGCCGATGGTGACGCCGGAGATAAAGTAGCGCTGCAGCCAGGGGTAGATCATGATGATGGGCACGGTGGCGAACATCACCGTCGCCATCTTGAGTGTTTCAGAGATCCCCGGCGGGAAAAAGCCTTCCTGGGTGGCGATTTCAATCTGTGTGGTGCTCTGCAAAATCTGGTACAGCAGCAGCTGGATGGGGTAGTAGTAGCGGTTGCTGGACATATACATCAGCGCGTCTGAAAAGCCGTTCCACCGGCCCACCGCATAAAACAGGGACAGGGTGGCCAGCACCGAGGTGGACAGGGGCAGGTAGATGCGAATCAGGGTGCGGATGGGGCCCGCGCCGTCAATCTCGGCTGATTCGCGCAGGGATTCCGGGATGCCGTAGAAGAAGCTGCGCAGGATGATCATGTTGAAGATGCTGAGCATGTTGGGCACGATGAGGACGATGGGACGCTGCAGCATGTTCAGGGATTTCAGCAGCAGGTAGTTGGGGATGGTGCCGGCGGAGAAGTACATCGTCAGCACAATCATGCCATTTAAAAACTTGCGCCCCTTCAGGTTGTCATAGATGAGCGGGTAGGCGCACAGGATGGTGATGGTCATGGAGGCGAGGGTGCAAATCACGGTCAGCATCGCGGTCCACGCCAGGGACCAGGTGTACTTGCTGTCTTGCAGCACGGTCTTGTAGGCGTCCAGGTTCCAGCCCTTGGGCCACAGCAGCACTTCGTTGCGGATGAGGGCGTCGGCGGAGGACAGGGAGCGCGCCAGGACGTTTAAAATGGGCACCAGGCAGATGAAGATCAGAATCAGGCACAAAAAGGCGATGAAGAGGTCGTTGACTTTGGTGGCTCGTGACTTAATCATTCTGTTCCTCCTCCCCTTACCAGATGCCGCGCTCGCCATAGCGCTTGGCCAGGCTGTTGGCGCCAATGAGGAAGAACACGCCGATGACCGACTGGAAGAGGCCCACCGCGTTGCTCAGGGAGAACTGCATGCCTTTCAGGCCATACTCATACACGAAGATGGAAATCACGTTGGACACGCTGGTGACCAGGCGGTTGGACAAGGCGAAGGGCCGGTCAAACTCACTGCCCAGGATGCGCCCCAGGCTCATGATCAGCAGCACGATGATGGTAGGCCGCAGGCCTGGCAGCGTCACGTGCCAAATGCGGCGCAGCCGGCTGGCGCCGTCCACGGCGGCCGCCTCATACAGCTCCGGGTTGATGGCGGTGATGGCCGCCAGGTAGATGATGGTGTTCCAGCCCGCTTCCTTCCAGATGCCCAGGGAGACGTAGCTGGCTATCCAGGTGCCCGGGGTGTTGAGGAAGGGGATGGGGTTGAGCCCCATGCGCTGCAGGACGATGTTGACCAGTCCCTCATGCTGGGCCAGCAGGCGCACCGCCAGGCCTGAGATGATGATCCAGCTTAAGAAGTGGGGCAGGTAGACAATGGTCTGGGTGATGCGCTTGAAGCGCTTGAAGGTCAGCTCATTGAGCAGGAGGGCCAGCAGGATGGGAGCCGGGAAGCCCAGCAGCAGATCCAGCAGGTTCAAGGTGATGGTGTTGCGCAGTGCGTAGAGGAAGTCACGGTTATTGAAGGCCTTGATGAACCATTCAAAGCCGTTGTTCTTGGCCCAGGGCAACTCCCACGGCGGATGGAGGATGTTGTTGATTTTGAAAGCGCTCAAAATATACGCCATGGGGAAATAGCGGAAGATGATGATAAAGGCCACAGGCAGAGCCAGCAGCAGATACAAGGTCCAGTATCGCTTGAGGTAGTTGACGGTGCTGTTACGTTTCAATTGCCGCAGATCCTGCAAATGCTCACCCCCTTATTGCGCTGTCGCTTGGTAGCTAAAGTATAATACAGAACCCTTGTCTTGCAAACCGGCCGCCTCATGGGTGGATGAGCCGCCCCCGCGCGTCGCCGATGCCGCTCTTGCGGTAGAAATAGGTGTTGATGACATCGCGCCACTCCCGGGCGTTTGCCGCCTGGCGCTCAAAGCGCGAGAGCACGCGCTCATACGTCCCTTCCGGGATCTTGTTTTTTAACTGTTTCCATTGCGCCAGCAGGTCCTCCGCCCCCAAGGCGCCCTCAAAGTGGTCGTCATACACGCGCTGGACCAGGCTGCGCCCGTCCGCCATGGGGTGGTCGTAGGGCAGGCGGTGGAAGAAGAGCAGCAGCTTCTCCGGGCAGGTGTCGGGGTTGTTGTATAAACCCATTAAGGGCTGCGGATATTGCGCGGTATAGCCGCTGCCGTTTGTGCTTCGGTCGATGCCAATTTCGTGTTGGTTGGCCCGGTGGTAGGTGCCCCACAGGTCAAACTCATAGCCCTCGGGGCTGGGGCCGTAGTGGCTGTTCGGGCGCACCAAGAAACCAATCCCCAACGGGGCGGCATACTGCTCATACACCGCGCCGGACCGCATCAGCATGCCGGTCACTTCCTCTGATGCCTCCGGTAGGGTCGTTTGCGCCCATTCCCGCGCAAACTCCTGGGCGCGGCATGCGCCTTCCCAGGCCGTCCTGCCATAGGCATAGAGGCTGGCCTGGGCCAGGTCGTGGCCGCACCAGTTGCTGTCATCCCCCAGGTTGCTGACAGCGGCAATATACTGGATGTTGCCAAGCGGCAGGTGTTCAATGATGTCCTCATACTGCGGGCCATGATAAAACAAATCAATCTGCTGGCCGGTGTACTCCTGCGCCAACTGCAATTCCAGGGCCTTGCGGGTCCTGGGCATGGCAAACAGCAAGGGGGAGAGGGGCTCGCGCACCTGGAAATCCAGCGGCCCGTTTTTGATCTGCAGGACCACATTGTCATCAAACTGGCCGTCCTGGGGGCTGTAGTGTTCAAAGGCGGCCTTGGGCCGGTCTGTCACGGTGTCGCGCCAGTCCTGCTTGTGGTTGTACACAAAACAGCGCCAGAACAGGAGGCCGCCATGGGGCTTCAAGGCCCGCGCCAGCATGTTGGCGCCCTGAGCGTGGGTCCTGCCGTAGGTGAAGGGGCCGGGGCGGTATTCCGAGTCCGCCTTCACCAGGTAGCCGGCAAGGTCAGGGATTGCACAGTAGACTTCCCCGGTCGTCCGGGCCCACCAGGCGGCGACTTCTTCATTCAAGGGGTCGGCGGTGTTCAGCCCGTGGTGGGAGGGCATACTAAAGTCGATGCTCACCAGCAGCCGGATGCCAAAGGGGCGCAAAATGTCCGCCAGGGCTTTTAATTCACTTACATTTCCTTGCATCAACAGGCCGTCCATGGGCGGGCGCACGTTGACGTTGTTGGGGCTGATGCAGTTGATGCCAACGCTGGCCAGCATCCGGGCGTACTGCCTGATGCGGGCGGGGTCAAAGCTTAAGTGGTTTTTCTTGAAGAAGAAGGACCTTCCGGCGTAGCCGCGCTCAATCGTGCCGTCCATGTTGTCCCAGTGGTTGAGGATGCGCAGGGGAAAGTGGGGTTCCCGCAAGCCTTCGGGGGGCTGCTCCCCGCGGCTGAGGGCGGACAGCAGGGCATAGGCGCCATACAGCACGCCCGGCTCACCGCCGTTGATGACATAGCCCGTATCGGTCTTGCTGATTGCATACGCCTGGCCCTGGCCATCGGCGATGACGTCAACCGTTTCCGCGCGCCGCAGTTGCCGCAGGCCTTGCCGCAGCTCCTCCCGGGCAAGTTCCATGCTGGTGGTGGCGGAAGGCGCCTCCCCGGGCAAATAGGCAAGCCAGGCCAGGCTGCCATCACTGCGAAAACCCATCTTGTTCTCCTTAAATTGTCACTGTGCAGAAGGACCAAGCGTTCTTTTTGTCTGTTGCGTTCATGCTCTTTGTGATTTTATCTGTTCTAATGCCCTGAAAATGGCATATTCCGTAGATTACGATACATATCATACATGAATAAGGCTTTGAAATGAATGTCAGGAAGACTGTTCGTTTGTCAATAATGAATCAGTGAATGATTGAATCAATGAATAGATATATGACAACAAACAAACAGCCTGCAGTGTCCCGCAGGCTGAATCCATGTATTTGCATTTACTGAGTCATCAGCCCTTCCACCAGCACCGCGCGCGCCGGCGCGCCCTCAGCGCCTTTGATCTTCAGCGGCAGCACCACCAGGGTGTGCCTGCCTTCGGGGGCTTCCGCGAGGTCCAGGCCTTCCAGAATCACCACCCCGGCGTTCATCAGCGCCAGGTGGGTCTTGTGCCCGGGCTGGTCGCGTTCCACCCCCAGGGCGTCGATGCCTACACCTTTCACCCCAAGTTCCGCCAAAAAGTTTGCGGCGTCTTCCTTGATGTACACAAATTCCGGGCTGTTGGCTAAACCGAAAGAGTTCTGCGTTTTCAGCAGCACAAAGTCAGCTTTTTTGATGCCGTGGTGCTCCAGGTCCTCGCGGGTGATGCCGTCCTCTACATGCGTCAGGTCAATCAAAAGGGAGGGGGTGATCAGCTTCTCCAGCGGGAAGTCATCCATCGTCCAGCCGTCTTCCATCATGTGCAGCGGGGTGTCCACATGGGTGCCGGTGTGCAGGTTCATGGTGATGCTGGACTCGTTGATGGAATCCGGCGGGATGGTCTTGTCAAAATGATGGCTGGGGCGCTTCTCCGCCCGGCCTTTGTACACGGGCATTTCCGGATGGATGGCCATGGAAATGTCAATGATCTTCATGGGATGCTCCTTTTACTTCTCAGTGGGCAGGTCAATCTCGCGCCAGGTGCGGCCTTCTTCTTCCAGCATCTGGTCCGCGCGCTTGGGGCCCCGGGACAGGGCGGGGTAGGTGGGGTAATGGCCGCTCTCGGGATGGCACATTTTCTCCACGCTCTCCACAAACAACCAGGACTGCTCAAGTTCGTCCCAGCGGGTGAACAGGGAGGAGTTGGAGCGGAAGGCTTCCAGAATCAGCTGTTCATAGGCTTCCGGCACGTTGCCCTGGAAGCGGCTGGACTGGGCGTAGTTCATCTCCACCTGGTCAATGAGGAAGTCATTGCCCGGGCGCTTGGCATTGATCTGGAAGTACATGCCCTCCTTGGGCTGCACCTCAATCACCAAAAGGTTTGGCGGCTCGTCCTTGAATTCGGTATAGAAATTGACCCCGGGCAGGCGCTTGAACTCAATCACAATCTGGGTGCGGCGCTTGTCCATGCGCTTGCCGGCGCGGATGTAGATGGGCACCCCGCCCCAGCGGAAGTTGTCCACGCTGGCACGCAGGGCGATATAGGTGGGCGTGGTGGAATCGGGGCTGACCTCCTCCTCCTCCCGGTAGCCAGGGATGGTTTTTCCGTCCACCGTGGCCCGCGCGTACTGGCCCAGGGCAATTCCGGCGCAGGCGCCTTGGGGCACATAGCGTCGCAGGGCGCGCAGGGCTTTCACCTTTTCATCGCGGATGGACTCTGGCATCAAGTCGGCCGGCGGCTCCATGGTAATCAGCGCCAGCATCTGCAGCAGGTGGTTTTGCAGCATGTCCTTCAAAATGCCCGCCTGCTCATAATAGGCGCCGCGGCCTTCCACCCCCAGGGTTTCAGCGGCGGTGATCTGGATGTTGTCGATGTAGTGGTGGTTCCACAGCGGCTCAAACAGGCTGTTGCCAAAGCGCAGGGCCAGGATGTTGCGGATCATCTCCTTGCCCAGGTAGTGGTCGATGCGGTAGACCTGCTTCTCATCCAGGTCCCGGGAGATGCTGGCGTTGAGCGCGCGCGCGCTTTCCAAGTCAGAACCAAAGGGCTTTTCAATCATCACCCGGTGATTTGGGTTGTTGCGCTCCACCAGGCGCTGCTGTGCCAGGTGCTTGACGATGACGCCAAAAAACTCCGGCGCCACCGCCAGAAAGAACAGACGGATGGGGGGCTGCGTATAATTTCCCTCGATCTGTTCCAAGTGCTCGCGGAAGGGCTGGTAGCTGTCCGGCTCCTTGATAAACTCCATCGGGTGGTAGACCAGCTTGCTCAGGAAACCGTCAATCTGCTCCTGGTCAACGCCCGTGCGGGAAAACTCCGCGATGGAGTCCCGCGCCTGCTGGCGGTAGTCCTCATCGCTCAGCTTGCGCCGCCCGATGGCCACCACGGTGGTCTCCTCCGGCAGCTGTTTCTGGGCAATCAGGTGGTACAGCGCCGGCAGCAGCTTCCTATGGGCCAGGTCGCCCGTGGCGCCAAAGATCATCATGGTCAGCGCTTGCTTGTTGTTGTTTTGTCCGTTCTTCAATGGTGTTTCCTCTTTTTTTCGCGATATCACACATTTGTTTACCCAATCAGCGGCAGGTTCAATGTTTTTTTCAGGTTGTGGCGCTGATTGCAGACGGTCAAATCAATGGCCGGCCCGGACAGCAGGGTCAGCGTCAGGCCCTTTGCGTCCACCGCGGCCTTGATGTGGGAGCCGCGCCAGCGCAGGTTGAATTCATAGCCCGCCATCTCCTTGGGCAGGCAGGGGCGCAGCACCAGGCCGTCCTTATGCAGCCGTAAGCCGCCAAAGCCAAAGACGATGCCCATCCAGCAGCCGCCCATGTTGGCCGCGTGGATGCCGTCCGCGGTGTTCTTGTGGGTGTCCTCCAGGTCCAGCACGGCACTGGCGCGGTAGTAGTGGTAGGCCTTGTCCACCTGGCCGGTGCGCGCCGCCATCATGGCAAAGACGCATTCAGACAGGGAGGAATCGTGTGTGGTGATACGCTCGTAATAATCATAGCTGCGCCGGATGACTTCCTCGTCCTCACCTTCTTCAAACAGGAAGTGCGACAGCACGGTGTCCGCCTGCTTGCACACCTGGTGGCGGTAGAGGAAGAGGGGGTGGAAGTGCATCAGCAGGGGATGCTTGTCTTCCGGAATTAGGGCCAGGTCCAGGCTTTGCTTTTTTAAGAAGGCGTCATCCTGGGCGGAGATGCCAAGCCGCTCATCATAGGGCAGGTACATTCCCTCCGCCGCTTTCTGGAAATCATCCACTTCCCCTTGATCAAGGCCGGTCTGCGCAATGACTTCATCCAGCAAGCCCGCTTGTTTCAAATCGTCGCAGATTTTGACCAGGTTCTTCAAATGGAACTGGGCGCCGCGGTTGGTGTAGTAATTGTTGTTCACCACGCAGCTGTACTCATCCGGCCCTGTCACGCTGTCAATGCGGAACTGCCCCTCATACCAGTGCCCGGCGTCCATCCACAGCCTGGCGGTTTCCACCAGCACACAGGCGCCGGTCCGTGCCATGTACTGCAGGTCGCCCGTCGCGTGGTAATAGGTGATGAAGGCATGGGCCACGGCCCCATTGATGTGGTACTGGGCGGAGCCTGAGGGGAAGTAGGCCGAGCATTCGCTGCCGGTGATGGTGCGCCAGGCGTACAGCGCGCCCTGCTCATGGCCCATCTCCCTTGCGTGCTCAAAAGCCTCCGGCAGCATGGCCGCGCGGGAGTCCAGCAGCTTTTTAGCCAGCTTGGGCTGGGTCAAAACAAAGAAGGGGAACATATAGATTTCGGTGTCCCAGAAATAATGGCCTTCATAGCCCTCGCCCGACAAGCCCTTGGAGGCGATGTTGCCGATGCCGTCCTTGCCGGC
>JAAYLK010000083.1 GCA_012521895.1 Clostridiales bacterium | reverse complement strand
GCGGGCGTTTTGCTTTGAAGAAGCATCGCCTGCTCATTCCGGATCGATTTTTATGCCATCCCAGATTTGACAGGCTTTCCATGCGCCTTTATAATGTTTTTTTGCCGGTTTTACGGCAGAATACCAACCGAAAGCAGAAGCGCGCATCAAAGCGTTTAGAATGGAGGTTGGTATACAAGGGGGAACCATGGACGAACGCCTCAGGGAAATCGCGCGCAGGCGCACCTTTGCCATCATCAGCCACCCGGACGCGGGCAAGACCACGCTGACGGAGAAACTGCTGCTGTACGGCGGAGCCATCCGCCAGGCCGGCAGCGTCAAGGCGCGCAAGGCGGCGGCCCATGCCACCTCCGACTGGATGGAGATTGAAAAACAGCGCGGCATCTCGGTGACCTCGTCCGCCATGCAGTTCTCCTTTGACGGCTTTCACATCAACATTCTGGACACCCCCGGTCACCAGGACTTCTCCGAGGACACCTACCGCGTGCTGGTGGCGGCCGACAGCGCGGTGATGCTGCTGGACGCCTCCCGCGGCGTTGAGGAGCAGACCAAGAAGCTGTTCCGCGTGTGCCGTATGCGCGGCATTCCAATTTTCACCTTCATCAACAAGATGGACCGCGCCGGCAAGGACCCCTTTGCCCTGATGGAAGAGCTGGAGCAGGTGCTGGGGATCAGGAGCTGCCCGGTGAACTGGCCCATCGGCACCGACGGGGATTTCCAGGGCGTCTACCACCGCGACACCAAGACGGTGGAATTGTACTTCTCCGGCGACCACGGCAAGACCAAGGCCCAGAAGATTGAGGTGGCGCTTTCTGACCCTGCCCTGTCGGGCATGCTGGCGGGGCACTACATCAAGCGCCTCAAGGACGAGGTGGAACTGCTGGACGAGGCGGGCGATGCCTTTGACCTGGACGCCATCCGCAAGGGCGAGCTGACGCCCATGTTCTTTGGCTCGGCCATCACCAACTTTGGCGTGGAGCCCTTTTTGAACCGCTTCCTGCGCTACACCCTGCCGCCCACGCCTCGCATGAGCGACCAGGGCCTGATCACCCCGGAGGACCCGGATTTCTCGGCCTTCATCTTCAAAATCCAGGCCAACATGAACCCGGCCCACCGCGACCGCCTGGCCTTTGTGCGCGTGGTTTCCGGCGTGTTCAAGCGCGACATGGCCGCCTGGCATTCCTCGCAGAACAAGCAGATTCAGCTCAAGGCGCCCCAGCAATTCATGGCGGACGAGCGCGCCATGGTGGAAACGGCCTATCCCGGGGACATCATCGGCCTGTTTGACCCGGGCATCTACAAGCTGGGCGATACCTTGAGCCAGAAACAGGGCTTGAAGTTTGCCCGCATCCCGGTGTTCGCGCCGGAACACTTCGCCCGCGTGCGGCCCTTTGACTCCATGAAGCGCAAGCAGTTTTTGAAGGGCATCACGCAGTTGAGCAACGAAGGCGCCATCCAGACCTTCACCCGCGATGACATCGGCCTGGAGCAGAGCATCGTGGGCGTGGTGGGCGTGCTGCAATTTGATGTGCTGGCGCACCGGCTGAAGAACGAGTACGGCGCGGAGCTGCTGATGGACACCCTGCCCTGGCGCTTTGTGCGCTGGGTGAGGGAAACGCCAAAGCCAGTGGAAGACCTGGCGCTCACCTCCACCACCACCCGGGGTCTGGATGCCCAGGGCAATCCGGTGCTGTTTTTTGAAAACGAATGGTCCATCCGCCTGGCGGAGGAGAAGAACCCGGGGCTGGTGCTTGAGGAAATCGAGCCGATGGAGGATTTTGTTTAATTCTGTTCAGCCGAATGCTTGTAGTAAATGTCCCCCAATCTTGACAAGCCTTTCTGCCCCGCTCTATAATCACAGCCGTGCGCCAAAACGACGGCACAACCTACGAACACCAAGGAAGAGGGACACTTGACCAAGATCACCCAGGCCGCCACCCTGCCGCAGCGCCAGATCCTGCGCGGCGAGCCGCCGGACACCGCCATGTGACCGGAGGGTTTTTCTTTGGCTGTCACAAGCCAGGCATGCTTTTCCGGTACAGGCAGTTTT
>JAAYLK010000082.1 GCA_012521895.1 Clostridiales bacterium | reverse complement strand
GGTATACGCAGAGGAAACCACAGAGGTAGACACCGACGCTACACCGTACACATTCCCATACGAGCCGGCAGGCACAGAGGAAACTGGCGACGAATAAACACAAAGAAGGGAGCAACGGCATGGCGAAGGAACAGGCGCAGGAAAAAGCGCCGGAAAAAAAGACAACGCAACCGGTCGTACAGCGGGAACCGGAGTACAGCGCAGCAGAGATTGCAGCGAACTCCCGAACGCTTTTCGGCTATCACCAGGACCTTGCAAGCGCGGCGCTGGCATTTAACAAAGTGCAAAGCTGCACGCTGGACAAGGCAAAAAAACTCATTAAAGAGTTTGCGGAAAGGAAGGTTAAATAAGCATGGCAGGACGATTCAGCAGCGGTGAAGTAATGGCGCGCCCGGGCGTCTACTTCAGGGAAACATCAACCGGCGGAGCGGAGCTTGCAGGCGCGCGCAACGGCATTGTTGCGGTAGCGTTTCAAGCGAACTGGGGGCCCCTGGGCGAAATTGTGAACCTGGAATCCCCGGCGGACATTCTCCGCGCATACGGCGATGAAGCCGTAGCGGGCAGCAAAACCAGCATCCTCGAAAAGATTTTTCTTGGCGGAGCGAGCTTGATTAAAGCTATCCGCGTCGGCACCGGCGGCACAAAGGCCGCTATCACCCTGAAAGACACGACCGCAGAAACAGCAGTAAGCGTAATCACGCTGACCGCGAAATACGCGGGGACCCGGCCGCTGTCCGTGACCATTAAGGACAGCCTCAGCATCACGACCAAACGCGAGTGCATCATCTACGCAGGCACGATGGAGCTTTGCAAAGTACTGTTTGCAAAGGGCGACGCAGGCGAAGTCGACGCACTGGTAGCGGCAATCAACGCAAGCGAGGGCTGCGTGGTCACGGCCGCAAAACTCGCAGCCGGCAACGGCATCATGGCAGCGGTGACACAGACAGTCTTTACGACAGCCGGAGCCTCGCCCACGATTACGGACGCGGATTACTCTGCGGCCTTCACAGTCTTGGAAAGCTCCAAATGGAACACGCTTTGTGTTGACAGCGACGATACAGGAGTACACGCGCTGGTGGCGAGCTTCATCACGCGCGCGAACGATGCAGGCCTGATGGCGATTGCGGTAATTGGCGAGCCCACAAGCGTAGCCTACGAAACGCGGAAAGCAGACGCGGCAGCCTTCAACAGCCAGAACCTTGTATACGTCCTCAACGGCTTCAACATCGGCGGAACGGACTACGAAGGCTTTGAAGCGGCAGCGGTCGTTGCAGGCCTGATTGCCTACCTGCCGGCGAATGACAGCCCGACGCACAAGGCCATCCCCGGCGCAGCCACGGTGGTAGGACCGCTGACCAATACGGAAGTGGTGGAGTGCCTGCAGAGCGGCGCCATCGTTTTCACAGCATCAGCAGCCGGCGCGGTATGGATTGAGCAGGGCATCAACACCCTTGTCACCCTTTCCGCCGACCAAGACGCAGGCTGGAAGAAAATCCGGCGCACCAAGACCCGCTATGAACTGATTCAGCGCATCCTTGAAAGCGCAGAAGACGTGATTGGCAGCGTCGGTAACGACAGCAACGGCCGGTCGACCATCATCAGCATTGCGAACGGCATCATAAACTCAATGATTTCCGAGGGCAAACTGGTTTCCGGCGCGGTAGAGGAAGACCCGGCAAATCCGGCTGCGGGCGACAGCGCGTGGTTCGTGATTTCTATTGTGGACCTTGACAGCATCGAGAAGGTCTACATCACATACCGGTTCAGCTTTACCGAAGAATAACAGCAGGAAGGAGATAACAAATGAGTATCGTTAATTCAGCACCGGCCGTAGACGTTCGCAAAGTAATGAGCGGCAAGGATGGCGCCCTTTACAGCGAAAAGGGCAAACTCCTTGTGAGCGTTGAAAGCTACCAGACGCAGGTGAGCATCACCAACAGCACGTACCAACCGCTGGGAACAGCGCAGGAACGCGCAACCATGACAAGCTACCGCGTGAACCTGAACTTCACGGAGGTATGCGTTGAAGATGGTGAATTCTTCCGCCTACTGATGGACGGGATGAAGAACCACAAGATGCCCGTACTCGTTTTCCGCGGCATGGTTCGCAGCCCCTACAACAACAGCGAGGAACAGGTGGTATACCGGGATTGCGTCCCGGACGGAACCATTGACATCCAGAACATGCAGCCGGGCGAGCTCTACAAACGCGCTTGGTCCTTCATCGTGAACCAGCCGCCGGAGCTTCAAAAACTGCTTAAAAACGCCTGACGACAGAGAAAACCAGCAGGGACCGCGGGGAGGCTAAGACCTTCCCGCGGTCCATTAAATAATGGAGGGAAAGAACATGGCAAAGAACGTAGAAAACGTCGAAAACACGGAGTACCAGGAGCCCATCACGAAGGAAGAAATGCAGGACGAAATCGCAATCAACGAATCCGCCATCTTGCGGGCACTTACGGACCAGAGCCAGCATGACGACAGGGTGGAAACCATAGAGGTACTTTTCGGGAAAACGCGCTTCCGCTTCCGCATCCGGCCGCTGTCGGAAAAGGAATGGGACAAATGCCGGGAACGGAATACCAAATACCAGAAAAACAGGCGCTTGGGCGGAATGCGGCTACCGGAGAGCACGAATACAACCGGGTATCACAGCGACTTGATTTACACGGCGACGGTCGATGAAGACAAGGCGAAGCTGTGGGACAATCAAAAATTCTGGTCGGCCGTGAACGCCGTAACAGGAACGGACATGGTGGACAAGCTGATACCCTACGCAGGCAAGAAACAACAAGTCGTGGAGCGGATTGAAATGCTTTCCGGCTACGGCGACGAATCCGAAGCGGACTACGAGGAAGCAGTAAAAAACTAATCATCGCGGGCGGCCGGGCGCGCTTGCTGCATCACATATTCCAGCGGACAGGAATGCCGCCGGATGAAGTAATGAGCAAGCCCCGTTTCACCCGGACCTTTTTGATGAAGAGCATGGAACTGCAGATAGAAGCAGAGAGCGAGCAAGCCGCAGCATCAAAAGAGCGGCAAAGACAAGCGAGCGCAAGGAGGCGATGAAGGATGGACCAGGTATTCCGAATTGAAATACCAGTAGAGGCGGTAAACAAAACCGACGTCGCCTCCTTGCAAAAACTGGAAAGCGAACTCGACAAACTTGCATCGAAAGCGGAAAAAGTAAAGGCAGGAATGTCCGGCATAAAGGAATCAGCGCAGCAGGCGGGAAACCAGGCAAAGCAGGGAATGAACGCAGCCGGCCAGAGCGTAGACAAGTTTACGCAGCGGATTGAGAAAAGCCAGAAGACCCTGCGCGGCATGTTCAAGGAAAAGCTGAAACTGATAATCGAAGCGCTGGACAAAGCATCACCGGTAATCAAATCGCTATGGACAAGCCTAAGAGGGATGGCGGGCAAGGCCTGGCATGTAGCGGTCAGAATGACGGACTTCATCACAGCACCATTCAGGAAGCTATACAACATGATAACCAGCCCGATAACACTTGCGTTATCAGTGGCCGGCATTGGCATGGGCGCGGGGGACCTTGTAACCACATTCAAGGATTTCAGCACAGGCATGAGCGCGGTCAAGGCTTTAACAAGCGCGTCAGACGTTGAGTTCCAGAAATTGACACCGACCGCAAAGGACCTGAGGGCAACCACCGTGTTCAGCGCGTCAGAAACCAGCATGGGCATGCAATACCTTGCAATGAGCGGGTGGGACACAAACCAGATTCTTGCGGCAATGCCCGGGTTATTGGACTTGGCGGCAGCAGGCGCAACAGACCTGGCCGTAGCATCGGACATAGTTGCAAACGTCATGAACGCAATGGGAATGGCGGCGGAGCAGGCCGGGCACGCGGCGGACATTTTCGCAAAGACCGCTACCAGCAGCAATACGACGATTGAATACCTCGGGGAAACGCTAAAATACGCAGCGCCGATTGCGCATAGCTTTGGATCGAGCCTCGAGGAAGTGTCTGCCGTAGCGGGCATGATGGCGAATGCGGGCATAAAGGGAAGCATGGCAGGAACAGCCATTCGTTCCAGCTTGCTCAGCATGGCGACACCCACGGCAGAGGCGGCAAAACTCATGAACAGCCTTGGCCTGTCCTTTTCGAACGCGGACGGAAGCATGAAGGGCATGAGCGAAATCGTGCGCAACCTGCAGACCGCGTTTTCAACCTTGACGGAGGCGCAGCGGCTACAATACACAG
>JAAYLK010000081.1 GCA_012521895.1 Clostridiales bacterium | reverse complement strand
CATGAACTGGAATAGTAAACCTTCGAAATTCGTGGTATTCTTGCTTTGAGCCATTGGGGTTCTCCTTTACGAATGTGGTGGTAGCATTCATTGTATCGGAGTCCCAGTGGCTTGCCCATACCTTTTCACTGGGTAAAGTTGCGAACATTAGCGTACTCTATCTTGAAGACGACCCATAACAATGCTATACTTCATGGACATTCAATAGGAGGTAATGACATGAAAAAATTGTTGTCGTTAGCGTTAGTGTTTCTTATAACGATCGTCCCTGTTTCGGGAGAGACTTTGGATTTCAAATCTATGAGTTTGGAGGAGCTTGCGAAGATTAAAGCAGAGATTGATTTTGAGATTGCGTCAAGAGCCGGGGATGACTGGGAGATTGTGAGCAGCGGTAAGTATGCCGCAGGAGTAGACGTTCAGCCGGGCCGATATGAGTTTTTAGTTCTAGATGTTTCTAAAAATAAGACGTATTGCTATTTCACGATATACAATTATGAAGAGGGAGAGAACGTTGTCGGTCACGAATTACGAAGGCCTGGTGAGTCGATTTCTCTTAGAATAAAAAAGGGAGAGGTTTTCTCTATTTCAACAGGAACAGTAGCTATGAGAAAACTACCAGACTCTAAGTTCGCTCCATAGAACACCTACTTATAAAGGCCTTGTCTACGACAGGGTCTTTTTTTATTTACATTTTTAGAAAGGGGGTGCGGCGTGTTGAATATGAAACCAGAGGATAGGGCAATTGTTCATTATGGCGTTCCTGGCATGAAGTGGGGTGTTACGAGAACCCCCGAGCAGCTCGGTCGTCGTCCTAAAGGCAATTCTGATGGTACCGATGGTCAATCCCGCGGGCGTGGTGTACATGATCCCCAACACCGCCGGCCCCAAGGTGTACTACAAGAACAAGACCATCCTGGAATCAGACCCCGCCTACTACGACAAGTTTCTGTACGCGGAAGAACACGCCGCCGCCCGGTACGCCACGGAGGCCGACGCGGGCCGTCCGCCGCGCAGCATCATCCAGAACTTTGTGGGCATCAAGGTCACCAAAGACAGCATCACAGCCATTGTCTACGAAATTGACCGCAACAAGGGCGGCACGCCCTATGGCTGGACACCTTCGGCCTGCTGAAGAAATAAGGTTACGCTAAAAAAACGGATGGGGAGAAAACTCCTCATCCGTTGTTTTGTTGATAAAATGCTTACTCAAAATCCTCCGCCTGGCGCTCCATGTTCTCCACCACGATGTCGTAGATCTCCCCCAGGGAGGCGCAGTACTCCAGCACTTCCCAGGGTTTGTTGGTGTGGAAGTGGATTTTGATCAGCTCCTCATCCCCCACCGCCAGCAGGCAGTCCCCCTCAAAGTTCTTGGTAAAATACGCGTTGATTTTGTCTTCATCCAGGTTGGTGCCCTCAATCAGGGTTTGCACATCATACTTGAATTCCAGCATGGCCTATCCTTTCTACTGCTATTTGCCAGCAGCCTTGTTGAGTGTTCTGACAAAGACTTCTTCGCTCTGAGCGCCGGAGATGGCAAAGCGGTTGTCGATGACGAAAAAGGGCACGCCCCGCGCGCCATAGCGCAGGGAGTCCTCGTATTCCTCACGGGCTTTCTCAAAGTATTCAGCGCTGTCCAGGGCGATGCGTGAGGCTTCCTTGTCCAGGCCCACTTCGCTCGCCAGCTTCACCAGCACCGCGTCATCCCCCAGGTCCTGGCCTTCGGTGTAGGCCGCTTTTTGCAGGCGGTCGTTCAATTCCTTGCCAAGGTTCTGTGTCTTGGCGTACTGCAGCAGGGCGTGGGCACGATCGGTGCCCGCGTGAATGGCCTTCTCAAAATCCAGGGGCACGCCCAGCTGATTGCCGGCCTGGGTCAAGCCGTCAAAGGACTGCTGCACCTGCGCTTCGCTGTAGCCGTATTTTTCCATCAGGTGCTTGCGCATGCTGCCGCCTTCCTGATGTCCGGGGTTGAGCAGGAAGCTCTTCATCTCAATGTCGGCGCCGGTGATGCCGGCCTTGTTCAGCGCGTTTTCCAGCTGCTTCTTGCCCAGCACACAATAGGGGCACAAAAAATCGGACCAGACGTCAATTTTCATGGGCTTCTCCCTGTTTCGCTTTGCTTAAATGGCCTTTGACTTCCTCATAGGTGAGGTCGCCGGAAAAACGGTAGCGCCCGTCCACTACAAAGTAGGGCACGTAGTCAATCACCATCTCCCGGGCGCGGGCGTCGTCATAGAGCACGTCTTCGCGGAAGCGCTCGCTTTTCAGCACATCCCGCGCTTCATTCACATCCAGCCCGGCCCGCACCGCCAGGTCCAGCAGCACCGCGTGCTCGCTGAGCACCAAAAACTTGCCAAACAAGGCCCGCTGGGCCAGGTCGTAGAAGGCCTTGCCCTTGCCCTGTGTATTGGCGTACTGCAGCAGGCGGTGGGCGTCCATCATGTAGGCGTATTTGGAGCGCTCCATGTCCATAAAAATTCCCAATGCCGCGGCCTGTTCGTCCAGGGCCTTAAAGCCCTTGGCGGCCTCCGCCGGCTCGCCGCCGTACTCTTTGGCCACATGCTCGGCCATGGCCAGGCCGTTGGGCCGGTCCTGTTCGGGGTTCAATAAAAAGCTGCGCAGACGCACATCCGCGTCCAGCTTCAACTCTTCAAACGCGTTGTTCATGCGCTGCTTGACAATCATGCAGTAGGGGCAATGAAAATCCACCCAGACATCAATCTTCATCCAACAACATCCTTTTCTCATTCGGCAGCGCAAAGCCGCCTTTTACTGTATACCCAGAAAAGATGATGAAATCCCGGAAATAATTGAAAAAGCCCGCCATATAGGCGGGCCCATGGATATTAGGTCGGAAGCATTACTCCGTCGCGGCGGCCATCTTCTTGAGGTTGGCAAGGCGCTCGGCGGCGTCGCTCTCGGAGCGCTTGAACAGTTCGGGCGCTGCCTCCGGGAAGGCCTTGAGCAAGGAGGTGTAGCGCACTTCGCCCTTCAAGTAATCCTGGTAGGACTCGGTGGGATCCTTGCTGTCGATGATCAGGGGGTTCTTGCCCTGGTCGGCTAGGTCCGGGTTGTAGCGGTAGAGGTTCCAGTAGCCGGAGGCAACCGCCTTGCGGGTCTCCGCCTGGGAGAAGGACATGTTGATGCCGTGGTTGATGCAGGGGCTGTAGGCGATGATGAGGGAGGGGCCGTTGTAGGCTTCCGCCTCGTTGAAGGCCTTGAGCACCTGGTTGTAGTTGGCGGACATCGACACATGGGCGACATAGACGTAACCGTAGCTCATCGCCATCATGCCCAGGTCCTTTTTCTTGGTGCGCTTGCCTGCCGCGGCGAACTTGGCGACAGAGCCGGTCGGGGTGGCCTTGGAGGCCTGGCCGCCGGTGTTGGAGTAGACTTCGGTGTCCAGCACCAGGATGTTGACGTCCTGGTTTTGGGCCAGCACATGGTCCAGCCCGCCGTAGCCGATGTCGTAGGCCCAGCCGTCACCGCCGAAGATCCACACGGACTTCTTGGTGAGCAGGTCGCGGTCCTTGAGCACGGCGCGGGCGCCGCCACATGCGTCGCAGTCGCACTTCTTGCCGTTCTTGATCCACTCGGCTTCCCATTCGGTGCCGGTCATGTCAAGGCCGGCCTCGCAGGCGGCGATCAGTTTTTCACCGGCTAGGCGGGATTTGTCGGCGTCGTGCATGCCTTCCAGCCATTCCTGGCCGGCGGCCTTGATGTCGCCCTGGGTCCATTCCACCTTGAGCATTTCCTCAATGGTGTCGGCCAGCTTGGCGCGGCGCTGGGTGTAGGCCAGGTTCATGCCAAAGCCGAACTCAGCGTTGTCCTCAAACAGGGAGTTGGCCCAGGCGGGGCCATGGCCCTTGGAGTTGACGGTGTAGGGCGTGGTGGGGCTGGAGCCGCCGTAGATGGAGGAGCAGCCGGTGGCGTTGGCGATGACCATGCGGTCGCCAAACAGCTGGGTGGCAAGCTTCACATAGGGCGTCTCGCCGCAGCCGGCGCAGGCGCCGGAGAACTCAAACAGGGGCTTGACAAACTGGCTGCCGCGCACGGTGTTCTTGTTGTGGTTGAAGCGGTCGTCCGGCAGCTTCTGGGCGTACTCCCAGTTCTTTTCCTGGTTGCGCTGGCTGTCCAGGGGCTTCATCTGCAGGGCCTTGGTCTTGGCGGGGCAGACTTCGTAGCAGTTGCCGCAGCCGGTGCAGTCCAGGGGGCTGACCTGGATGCGGAAGCCATTGCCGGCGTATTCCTTGCCCATGGCGGGCTTGGTTTCAAAGCTCTCGGGGCGCTCGGTGCCATCTTCCACCAGGAAGGGGCGGATGACGGCGTGCGGGCACACCATGGCGCACTGGTTGCACTGGATGCAGTGCTCAATCTGCCATTCGGGCACGTTGACGGCGATACCGCGCTTTTCGTACTGGGTGGTGGCGGTGGGCACGCGGCCGGCGGGGTCAAAGGCCGACACGGGCAGGGAATCACCGGCCTGGCCCAGGATGGGCTTGGCGACGGAGTCAAAGTATTCGCTGGCTTCCACCTTGAAGGGCACGGCGCCCTTGGTGGCATCCGCCCAGGAAGCGGGAATCTTGACTTCCTTGAGCTCAGCGGCCGCGGCGTCAATCACGGCGTAGTTGGCTTTGACAATCTTGTCGCCGCGCTTGCCGTAGGTCTTCTTGGCGTAGTCCTTCATGTACTTCTCGGCCTGGGCATAGGGGATGATGTTGGCCAGCTTGAAGAAGGCTGCCTGCATGATGGTGTTGATGCGGCCGCCCATGCCGTTTTTCTCGGCCAGGTCAATCGCGTCAATCACAAACAGCTTGGCCTTGCGCTTAGCCAGTTCACGCTTCATGGAAGCGGGCAGACGGTCCTCCAGCTCCTTGTCCGTCCAGGGGCAGTTGAGCAGGAAGGTGCCGCCGCGTTTCAAGTTGCTCACCATGTCGTACTGGGTGACATAGGCCGGGTTGTGGCAGGCGACGAAGTTGGCGTCGTCGATTTGGTAGGTGGACTGGATGGGCTCCTTGCCAAAGCGCAGGTGGGACACGGTCAGGCCGCCGGACTTCTTGGAGTCATAGGCGAAGTAGGCCTGGACGTTCAGCTTGGTGTGGTCGCCGATGATCTTGATGGAGTTCTTGTTGGCGCCGACGGTGCCGTCAGAACCCAGGCCGTAGAACTTGCAGGCCACGGTGGTCTCGGGCGCGGCGTTGAACTGCTTGCCCAAGGCCAGGGAGGTGTTGCCCACGTCGTCGTTGATGCCCACGGTGAAGTGGTTCTTGGGGCGGGCCTTCTTGGCGTTGTCAAAGATGGCCTTGATCATGGTGGGGGTGAATTCCTTGCTGGACAGGCCATAGCGGCCGCCCAGAACGCGGATGTCGCTGCGGCCCAGCTCAACCAGCGCGGTGCGCACATCGGTGTACAGCGGATCGCCCAGGGCGCCGGGCTCCTTGGTGCGGTCCATGACCGACAGGGTCTTGACGGACTTGGGCAGGGTCTTTAAGAAGGTCTCCGCCGCGAAGGGGCGGTACAGGCGCACCTTGAGCACGCCGACCTTGGCGCCTTTTTTGTTCAGCGCCGTGACGGTCTCATGGACGGCTTCAGCGCCGGAGCCGATGATGACGATGACGTCTTCGGCCTCGGGGTCGCCGACATAGTCAAACAGCTTGTACGCGCGGCCGGTCAGCTTCTTGACCTGCTTCATGCACTCTTCCACGATGCCGGGGACGGCGGCGTAGTAAGGGTTGGCGGCTTCGCGGTTCTGGAAGTAGACGTCGGGGTTTTGCGCGGTGCCCGACTGGTGGGGATGCTCGGGGTTGAGGGCGCGGGCGCGGAACTCGTCCACCTTGTCCCAGGGCACGATCTTGGCGATGTCTTCGTAGGCGATTTCCTCGATCTTCTGCAGCTCGTGGCTGGTGCGGAAGCCGTCAAAGAAGTGCAGGAAGGGCACGGAGGATTTGAGCGTCGCCAGGTGGGCGACCAGGGCCATGTCCTCGGCTTCCTGGACGGAGCTGGACGCCAGCATGGCAAAGCCGGTCTGGCGGCAGGCCATGACGTCGGAATGATCGCCGAAGATGGACAGGGCGTGGGTGGCCAGGGTGCGGGCGGACACATGGAAGACGGTGGGCAGCAGTTCGCCCGCGATCTTGTACATGTTGGGGATCATCAGCAGCAGGCCCTGGGAAGCGGTATAGGTGGTGGTCATGGCACCGGCAGCCAGCGAGCCGTGCACGGCACCGGCCGCACCGCCTTCGCTTTGCATTTCCGCAACATTGACCGTCTGCCCAAACAGGTTCTTCCTGCCCTGGGCAGACCACTCGTCCACGTACTCCGCCATGGTGGATGACGGCGTGATGGGATAGATGGCCGCGACGTCAGAAAAAGCGTAGGCAATGTGGCTGACGGCTCCGTTGCCGTCAATGGTGAACATCTTTTTTGCCATGATTTCCTCCAGTTTTTTATGTTTGAACCCGTAATAACGGGGTACAAGCGCTGTGACCAATTCAGTATAGCGACAAGACCGTGAATTTGTCAAGAAAAACGCAGGGGATTGCCCTTTGCGTTTTCCTTTGTTTTACAAGGGTTTTCGGCACCATTCAAAATGCAGCTTGAAAAATTTGAGCGAATTTTGAAGAATAATACAATCAAAAACAAACGGGCGTCAAAATCACCCCAAAACACGCTCAAAAAAGCGTCAAAAAATCCCGGGGCATCTTTCCCGGGAGGATGACATGAGCTTCAACGCAAAAAATCAGGCGGGCATCTCCGGCAGGATGAAGCGCACCGCGCGCGGGAGCATTTCAATGGTAAACTCGCTGCCGCGGATGATTTCGCCATCCAGGCACAGCGTGGTTTCCTTCTCACAGGCAATCTGTACGCGGCCGGCTTTGAGGTAGCGCAGGTGGCCCTCAAAGGCGGGGTGGTTCAGGTGCTCGCCCTTTTTGTAAATGGGCAGCAGTTTCAGCAGCTTCAGCCGCGGGAAGGGCAGCACCAGCGCCAGGTCCAAAAGGCCGTCATCATTGTGGGCTTCCGGCGCGCAGTGGAAGCCGCCGCCGATGTACTGCCCGGAGGCAAAGGCCGCGGTGAGCAGCACGCCCTCAAAGAAGGGCTGGCCGTCCACCGTCAGGGTGCAGCGGGTCTTGAGCCCGCTGGTGAGGGCAGAAGCGACGCCCACAAAATAGGCGCGCTTGCCGCCCAGCAGGGGGTGGCGGCGGAAGCGCAGCATGGTGTTGGCGGCGTGAGCCTCCAGGCCCAGGTTGACCACGTTGATGGCCATGCGGTCATTGACACGGATTAAATCCACCAGGGTGGTAGGCGCCATGACCTGCCTGTTCAAGTCCAAAAAGCGCTCCGCGCCGCCGTACATGCGCGCGTAATCATTGCCGCTTCCGCAGGGCCAGACGCCGACGGCGGCGTTGGGGAAGCCCTGCGCGCCCTGGGCCACCTCCCCCAGGGTGCCGTCGCCCCCGCAGGCGTAAAAGCGCAAGAGGCCGGTTTCATGTTCACACACTTCGCGGACCAGCTTCGCGGCATCCCCCACCCTGCCGGTGATCAGCAGGGTATAGGGCACGCCATCCAGTTTCTGAAGCTGGGACTGCAGCTTTTCCCGGGCGTTCTTTGCCCCGGCCGCGGGGTTGAAGATG
Organism: Clostridiales bacterium; assembly: GCA_012521895.1. GTDB lineage: Bacteria > Bacillota > Clostridia > Christensenellales > Aristaeellaceae > UBA6115. The sequence continues at coordinate 1,338 of JAAYLK010000081.1, read as the reverse complement.
AAGTAATGCTGGACATCCATGCCTGTTTTCTACCTCTCAAAGACAATACACCCATCATAGCCAGTCCGCGGAACCTGTTAAACAAAAAAGGGGCTTTCGCCCCAAAAGGATTGAAGGAAGGAATCAGGCTTCCTGCTTCTTCAGGATCTCCTCCAGCATGCTGTCCGCCATCAGCAGCATCCGCGGCAGGTGGAAGGGGCCCTTGAAGGTGCTGCCCTTGCACGGCGGCATGGTGGGCAGGCCGTCCCTTCTAAGGTAGCCGTACCATTCGCCAAACTCGGGGTCTGAGAAGTGCTTTTTGCAATACTCAATGGTCTTGTTGAACCAGTCCAGGTACACTTCCTTGCCGGTGTCCCGGTAGGCCATGAGGGAGGCGATGACGATCTCGTTGTGCGGCCACCACAGCTTCATGTCGTGCTCGTAGGCCTCCGGCGGCATCCCCAGGGCATCGATGAAGTACAGCAGGCCGCCGTACTCCCTGTCCCAGCCGGCGTTGATGGCGTCCAGGAACAATTCCTGCGTCTCCTCATGCAGGCGCTTATCACCTGTGCGGTTGGCTTCTTCCATCAAGAACCAGGCGCACTCAATGTCATGCCCAGGGTTGACCACGCGCCCGGCGGTGAACTCATCCAGGAACTCCCCGTTCATGCCGGTCATTTCCAGCGTGCACTTCAATTCCTTTTTGCGGTGATAGGTGAAAATATCGTGCACGCACTGCCTGGCGCGCTCGTTGTATTTCGCTTCATTGTCCGGGTCGGCTTTGCGCAGCACGGCGGTCAGGTTCAGGTAAATCATGGGGTCGGCCAGGGCGCGCCCGGTACGGGTTTCGGCGATGGTCTTGGGGCCCAGGCCCACGGGGTCCTCCATCAGGCCGTGGTTCAAGTTCCAGATCAATTCATAGGCATCCCGGGCGCGCTGCAGATGCTCTTTTTTGCCGGTCAACATAAAATACTCGGCGTTGGCCATGGCATAGAAGCCTTCGGAGAAATTGTAGCGGCGCTGGCGCAGGGGTCTGCCGTCCTTGGTGACAGTAAAATACATCCGCCCGCCCTGATCGCGGTTGACGCAGTGGTCCTCCATGAACCGCAGGCAGCTTTCGGCGAACGCGCGCCATTCGGGCTTCTCGCCGTACTGGTTGCACAGCTTGGAGAAGGTCCAGGCGCAGCGGCCCTGCATCCACACGCTCTTGTCGGTGGAAAAGACCTTGCCCTCGCGGTCCAGGCAGGTATAGACCCCGCCATGCACCCTGTCCTGGCCGTGGGTTAGCCAGAAACTGACGCAGCGGTCCAGCTCCTCACGGATCCATTGGTGGGTCTGTTTCAGTTGGTCTGTGTTCAT
>JAAYLK010000080.1 GCA_012521895.1 Clostridiales bacterium | reverse complement strand
GCCAAGGACAACGACATCAAGGTCATCGCCTATGACCGCATGCTGACGGACACCCCCAATGTGGATTACTACGCCACCTTTGACAACTACAAGGTGGGCGCCATCCAGGGCCAGTTCATCATCGACAAGCTGGACCTCGCCAATGCCGAAGGTCCCTTCAACTTTGAGCTGTTCGCTGGCTCCCCGGACGACTCCAACGCCCGCTATTTCCATGGCGGCGCCTGGGACCTGCTCAAACCCTACTACGAATCTGGCAAAATCCTGGTCAAATCCGGCCAGACCGATTTTGAGACCATCGCCATCCTGGGCTGGGGCACGGACGACGCCCAGGCCCGCATGGACAACCTGCTGACCAACTACGTCGACGGCACCAAGCTGGACGTCGTGCTCTCCCCCAATGACTCCCTGGCGCTGGGCATCACCAACTCCCTGCAGGCCGCCGGCTACACCCTGGAGAACTTCCCCATCGTCACCGGCCAGGACTGCGACGTGCCCAACACCAAGAACATCATCCAGGGCTACCAGGCCATGTCCGTGTTCAAGGACACCCGCACCCTGGCCGCCCAGGTGGTCACCATGGTCACCGCCATTTTGAAGGGTGAGGAAGTGCCGATCAACGACACCACCACCTATGACAACGGCGTGTTTGTCATCCCCTCCTTCCTGTGCGATCCTGTCTTCGCCGACAAGGACAACTACCAGGAACTGCTGATCGACTCCGGCTACTACACCGCCGACCAGCTGAAGATCGAAGAATAATTCCTGTTTCACCCACTGGGGAAGGGCGGCCTCAACCCCGCCTTTCCCCCCTTGTATCATTCAAAGGGGAGTTCTAGAGGGCACAGCCCACTAACTGTAATCGTCCAGGGCGACTTTGCCGCCCGTACGGGACAGAATCCTGCCGCTCGCTTTGCGAGATGAAGGCAGGATGGCGGTCCGATGAAGCACAGTGTTTTCAAGCGAAGTATTTGAGCGTGGAAAACACTGATGCTGAATTGAGAGCGTTGAGTAAGGCGATTTGTTCCTTGCGTTTCGCCGGCTGAATGCACAGCGTTCAGGCGAAAACGCCGGTTCTTCCAAAACGCCGAAGTGTCCGCAGACACTTTGGCGAAAGATTAGGGGGATATTCATGGCCCAAGCGCTGCTTGAAATGCACGGCATCACCAAAACCTTTCCGGGCGTGCGCGCGCTGGACAACGTCAACCTGACCGTGCAGGAGGGCGAAATCCACGCCATCGTGGGCGAGAACGGCGCCGGCAAGTCCACGCTGATGAACGTGCTCTCGGGCGTGTGGCCCTATGGCACCTACGAAGGGGACATCTTCTTTGACGGCCGGGAGTGCCGCTTTTTAAACATCAAGGACTCCGAAAAGCTGGGCATCGTCATCATCCACCAGGAGCTGGCGCTGGTGCCCTACCTGTCCATCGGGGAAAACATGTTCCTGGGCAATGAGCAGACCGGCTTTGGCGGCATCAACTGGGACCTGACCTATTCCAACGCCCAGAAGCACATGCAGGAAGTGGGCCTGGAAGAATCCCCCCGCACCCTCATCAAGGACATCGGCGTGGGCAAGCAGCAGCTGGTGGAGATCGCCAAGGCGCTGGCCAAGAACGTCCGCCTGTTGATTCTGGATGAGCCCACCAGTTCGCTCAATGACGAGGACAGCATCAACCTTTTAAACCTCCTGAAGAAATTCCGGGAGGAGCGGGGCATCACCTCCATCATGATCTCCCACAAGCTCAACGAGATCGCCTACGTGGCCGACAAGATCACCGTCATCCGCGACGGCAGCACCATTGAAACCCTGGACAACCGCGCGGGCGGGGTGTCCGAGGCCCGCATCATCAAGGGCATGGTGGGGCGCGAGATGGTGGACCGCTTTCCCAAGCGCGTGCCCGCAATCGGCGACATGGCGCTGCAGGTGTTTGACTGGACGGTCTACCACCCGCTGTACACCGAGCGCAAGGTGGTCAACGGGGTCTCCATCAACGTGCGCCGCGGGGAAGTGGTGGGCATCGCGGGGCTGATTGGCGCCGGGCGGACGGAACTGTGCCAGTCCCTCTTTGGCCGCGCTTACGGCAGCAAGATTTCCGGGACGCTGAAAAAAGACGGGAAAGAGCTCCTGCTCAACTCCCCGGCGGAGGCCATCGCCCACGGCTTTGCCTACATCACCGAGAACAGGAAGGGCGACGGCCTGGTGCTGACGGACTCCATCGTGCACAACATCACCCTGTCGCGCCTGGAATTGGTCAGCCGCCGCGGCGTGATTGACAAGGACCACGAGCGCCACGCGGCGGAGGACTACCGCGGCAGGCTCACCATCCGCACCCCGGATGTGGAGCAAACCGTGGGCAACCTGTCCGGCGGCAACCAGCAAAAGGTGCTGCTGGGCAAGTGGATGTTCTCCATGCCCGACATCATGATGCTGGACGAACCCACCCGCGGGGTGGACGTGGGCGCCAAGTACGAGATTTACAGCATCATCAACGACCTGGTGTCCCAGGGCAAGGCGGTGCTGATGATCTCCTCCGAGCTGCCCGAGCTGTTGGGCATGTGCGACCGCATCTACGTGATGGTGGAGGGCAGGATCGTGGGTGAGATGCCGCGGGCGCAGGCCACCCAGGAAAACATCATGGACCTGATTATGCAAGCCAGCAAAAGGGGGCAGACCACATGGGTAAACTAAAGGCCGCATTCTCCAAAAACCTCAAGCAGTTTGTGATGCTCATCGCGCTGGTGGTCATCATCGTGTTCTTCCAGGTGTTGACGCGCGGCACGCTGCTCAAGCCCATGAACGTGTTCAACCTCGTCAACCAGAACGCCTACGTGGTCATCCTGGCGGCGGGCATGCTGATCTGTATTCTGACCGGCGGCAACATCGACCTGTCCGCGGGCTCGGTGGTGGCCTTTGTGGGCGCGTGCGCGGGCACCTTCATGATCACCTGGAAGTGGGACCCCTACCTGTCCGTCGCCCTCTGCCTGCTGATTGGCCTCGCCATTGGCATGTGGCACGGCTTCTGGATCGCCTATGTGCGCATCCCGGCCTTCATCGTGACGCTGTCTGGCCAATTGATCTTCCGCGGGCTCACCCTGATTGTCTTAAAGGGCCTCACCCTGGCGCCCTTCCCCAAGGCCTTCTCCGCCCTGTCCACCGGCGCCATCGGCAATTTCATGGGCTTTCTGGACCCGGGAAGCGGCCTGCGCAACTTCACCAGCCTGGTCATCGGCGTCATCCTGGCGGCGGCGCTGGTGGCCGTGCAGCTCAAGCAGCGCGCGGACCGCAAGCGCAAGGGCTATTCCTATGACGGCCTGGCCTCCACCCTGCTGCGCTCCCTGGTCATCGCCGCGGCGCTGATTTACTTCTTCTACCTGCTGGCCAACTACACCGGCACCCCGGTGGTGCTGATCACGGTGGGCATCGTCCTGATGATCTATTCCTACCTCACCAGCAAGACCGTGATGGGCCGCCATTTGTACGCCGTGGGCGGCAACGAGAAGGCCGCGCGGCTGTCGGGCGTCAAAACCAACAAAATCATGTTCCTGGCCTACGTCAACATGAGTTTCCTGGCCGCGGTCGCGGGCCTGGTGTTCGCGGCCCGCCTCAACTCCAGCTCGCCCCAGGCGGGCACCGGCTTTGAACTGGACGCCATCGGCGCCTGCTTCATCGGCGGGGCCTCCGCCTACGGCGGCATCGGCACGGTGGGCGGCACCCTGATTGGCGCGCTCATCATGGGCGTGCTCAACAACGGCATGAGCATCATGGGCATCAGCATCGACCTGCAGCAGGTGGTCAAGGGCCTGGTGCTGCTGGCCGCGGTGGCCTTTGACGTCATCAGCAAGCAGAAGATTTCCTTCTCCTTCCTGCCCAAGCTGGCCTCCCGGAAAAAAGCGGCGTAAACCTCCGATTCCCCGCACAACCACCCTTCCCGGGTGGTTTTTTTATACTGATGTATAGCTTTATTGTATCCAAAGCGGCGAGGGATTTTGTTTTCCTGCGAGGAAGGAAACCGATGGCGTAGCCTTAGCTACGTTGAGGTTGACTGACACAGCAGGGAGACAAAAGATCCGGCGTGACGATGCAATAAAGATTGGAATCAGTATTACGCCGGCTTCCATGACAAATGCCCGCAAACAGGGTATACTCAACAAAGCGAAAACATTACAGAAAACGAGGTTCACATGACAAAATTTCAAGACATGGTCTACGAGCGCCCGGATTTTGACAAGGCCATCGCCGAGGGCCAGAACCACCTCAATCAACTGCAAAACGCCATGGACGGGCAGGAGTTTTTTGATGCCCTGCAAAAGCTGGAGAAGCTGACCCGCCACCTGGCCACCCAGAGCACCCTGGTGTCCATCCGCCACTCCATCAACACCAAGGACGAGTTCTACAACACGGAGCAGGACCTCTGGGACGAGATTGGCCCCCGCTTGCAGGAACTGGCCGCCAAGCAGGCCGAAATCATGCTGGCTTCCCCCTTCCGCGCCCAGGTGGACAAGAAGTACGGCCCCCATTTGCTGGAAAAGATGGAGGTGGCCCTGAAGGCCTTCAAGCCCATCATCATGGACGACCTGGTGGAAGAGAACAAGCTGGTGAGCGAGTATGAAAAGCTGCTGGCCTCAGCCCTCATTGAGTACGAGGGCCAGACCTACAACCTCTCCGCCATGCAGCCCTTCACCGAGTCCACCGACCGGGCAACCCGCAAAAAAGCCAACAACGCCGTCTGGGGCTGGCTGGCCGAGAGGGTGGACAAGCTGGACGAGCTCTACGACAAGCTGGTCAAAATCCGTCATGGCATCGGCCTCAAACTGGGCTATGACAACTTCATCCCCGTGGCCTACGCGCGCATGGGCCGCACCGACTGGACGCCGGAGGACGCGAAGGTCTACCGCAAGCAGATTGTGGACCATGTGGTGCCGCTGACCCAGAAGCTGTACAAGGAGCAGTCCAGGCGCATCGGCATCCCGGACATGAAAAACTACGACGTCAGCCTGGAGTTCCTGTCGGGCAACCCCAAGCCCCAGGGCCAGGAGGACTACCTCGTCAACCACGCCAGCAAAATGTACAAGGAGCTGTCCAAGGAGACCGAGGAATTCTTCAACACCATGACCTCCCAGCAGCTGATGGACCTGACCACCAAGCCCGGCAAGGCCACCGGCGGCTACATGACCTTCCTGCCGGATTACAAGGTGCCCTTCATCTTCAGCAACTTCAACGGCACCTCCGGCGACGTGGACGTCTTGACCCATGAAGCCGGCCACGCCTTCCAGGGCTTTTTGCAGCGCGATGTGGAGCTGATGGCCATCGCCGAGTACACCAGCGAGGTGGCCGAGATCCACTCCATGAGCATGGAGTTCTTCACCCATCCCTGGATGGAGGGCTTCTTCGGCCCCGACACCGAAAAATACTATTATTCTCATGTGTCTGACGCGCTCAAGTTCCTGCCCTATGGCGCCAGCGTCGACGCCTTCCAGGAGTGGGTCTACGAAAACCCCAACGCCACCCCGGCCCAGCGCCGCGCGCAGTACCGCAAGATTGAAAAAATCTACATGCCCCACCTGGACTATGATGGCTTTGACTACCTTGAAAAGGGCGGCCGCTGGCAAAAGCAGGGGCACATCTACTTCGCGCCCTTCTACTACCTGGATTACACCCTGGCCCAGGTGGTGGCCCTGCAGTACTTCGTGTGGAGCATGAAGGACAAGCAGGCCGCCTGGCAGTCCTATGTGACGCTGTGCCGGGAGTCCGGCCGCGTGCCCTTTAAGCAGCTGGTGCCCAAGTCAGGCCTGGAAAGCCCCTTTGTGGACGGCACCATCGCCAAGGTCACCCCGGGGCTGGAGCACTACATGGACAGCCTGGACAAGACAAAGATTCAGTAAGTCATTCAATCAACTGAACAGCCGCCTGCTGGGAATGAACCCGGCAGGCGGTTTTTGTTTGAAAAATACAGGGGACGGAGTTGTGTGTTTTGCGTTATCCTGATGCCCTATTCCTTTTCCACCACTACCTCCAGCACCCCATCCCCCGCGCTGGACACCTTGATGCTGCCGTCAATGAAGGTATGCAGCAGCCGCGCGCCTTCTTCCTCAAACTTCCTTGGGATGCGCAGGTCGGCCAGCGCGTTGTGGGTGATGACGGCCACCTGCGGGGAAACCGCCTCCCGCCAGGCCTTGCCCGAGGAGGTCTTGTCGCCGTGGTGGTTCACCTTCATGACATCAGCCTTCACATCGGCGCCGCTGGCCAGCACCTCTTTTTCCCCCAGGGTGTACAGGTCACCGGAGAAGAGAAACACAGTATTTTTAAAAGACACCTTCATCACCAGGCTTAAATTGTTGATGAACTGGGTGGAGGCCTCGGGGTACTTGTCGTAGTACACAATGGGCGCGTCCGGCCAGAGGATGTCCACCTGCGCTTCCCCAAAGGCCAGGCTGTCCCCGCGCTTGAGGCGGGTTAAGGCTATGCCCTCTTTTTCAAGGGTCGCCATCATCGCGCGGGTGTAGCTGGTGTTATAGTCCACAATACTGGCGTAGGCCGCCTTGACCTCATAGTTGTCAAACAGGGCGGGCATGCCGCCCACATGGTCGATGTGCGGGTGGGAGGCCATCAGCATGTCAATCGTCTCCACGCCCATTGTGTCCAGCGCGCGCATGATGTCCGCCGCCGCCTCCGGGTGGCCCGCGTCAATCACCATGATTTTGCCATCCGGCGAGGTCAGCACCGCGCTGTCCCCGGCCTTGTCGCCGGAGAGGGTGTCCATGCCGATAAAGCGCACGGTCAGTTTACCGGCGTCCCCACTGGTGTCGTACACCGCATCGTATCCTGCCGCCAGGGAGACCAGCGGCAGCAGCAGGCACAGGGTCAGCAGCAGGATCAGTCTCTTTATTTTCATGTATCCCTCAATTGGTGTCATTTCATCGCCGCTTTTGAAAAGCCCGTCATGATGTATTTCTGCAGGAAGAAAAACAGCAGCACGATGGGGATGATGGCCAGCACCGCGCCCGCCATCATGTCGTTGTAGTTGGCCGTCTCCATGCCGGCGAAGGTTTCCCGCAGGTGGGCCACGCCAACCGCGATGGTGCGCCGGGCGTTGGTGGTGGTGATCATCCGCGGCCAGAAATAGCTGTTCCAGCCGTTGATGAAGGAGATGATGCTGATGGTGATCATGGTAGGCGCGCACATGGGCACCAGCACATGGAAGATGGTGGCGATGCGCCCCATGCCGTCCACCTTTCCCGCGTCCAGGTAGCTGTCATCCACGGCCATAAAGGTCTGGCGCAGCATGAAGATGAAGTAGGCGCTGACCAGGTTGGGCAGGATGAGTCCAGGGAAGCTGTTCATAAAGTTCAGCCTGGAGATCAGCACATAGATGGGCACGAAGGTCACCTGGATGGGAATCATCAAGGCGCCCAGCACCAGCAAAAAGAGGCCGTTGCGCCCGGCGAAGCGGCCCTTTGAAAAGCCATAGGCCGCGAAGGTGCCCAGCAGCACCTCCCCCAGCATGATGAAGAAGGTGCTGACGATGGTGTTGTAGAAATACAGGCCAAAGGGCGCGCGGCCCAGCACATCCGGGTAGTTGTTGAAGGCAAACTGCTTGGGCCACAGGGTGGGCACGGGCAGCAGCAGCTCCTCGCTGGTCTTCACGGAGGAAATCAGCATCCAGTAGATGGGAAACAAGATGATCAGCGTGTAAACAATGGTCACCGCATACTGCAGCGCCACCCGTGCCTTGCGCATGCCAATTTGCGCTTTCAGATTCCTGCGGATGAGGGGCGAGATGAAGCGCAGCCACAATAGGCAGAAGATCGCGGCCGCCAGCACCGCCAGGCCGATGTTCCTTAAGGTATGCCGGGCGTGGGCCAGCCCCGGGATGGACTGGTTGATGGTGTACGCGTTCATGTCCGGGGTGACCTTGCTGATCGCGTCTTTGTACAGCCACTCGCCCACGCCATACAGCGCAAGCAGGATCAGGCCGATGACCAGCAGGGCTATCAGCGGGTCAAACCAGCCGGACTGGCGCATCCTGTGCAGGGCGGTATCTTGCTTATGAGTCATAGGACACGCTCCTTCTGGACCAGCGCATGGTGGCGGCGGTCACCGCCAGCAGAATCAGGAAGAACACCAGCGACAGCACCGCCGCGCGGTCCACCCTAAAATCCTTGAAGGCCATGTTGTATATCCACTGCACCATCACGTTGGTGGCCCGGCCCGGGCCGCCGGAGGTCATCACGTCGACGGACTGGAAGACGCGCATGCTGGCGATGAAGGTGGTCACCACCAAAAACAGGGTGGTGGGGCTTAACATCGGCAGGGTGATGTAGCGGAACTTCTGCGGGCCGTCCGCGCCGTCAATCTCCGCCGCCTCGTAATAATCCTGGGGGATGCCCTTCATGGCCGACAGGTAAATCATCATTGCGTAGCCGGTCACGCGCCAGAAGGTCAAAAACAGGATGCCCGTCAGCGCCGTGCCCTCGGTGTTGAGCCAGTCCGGCCCCCTGATGCCCAGCAGCGACAGCACGTGGTTCAAAATGCCGTAGTTGCCGTTTAAAATCCAGATGAAGATGATGGCGCTGGTGGACACCGCGATGTAGCGCGGCATGAAAATCACCGTGCGCATGGCGTTGAAGGCCGGGGACATGCGGTTGAACAGCATCGCCAACAACAAACCAAAGACCAGGGTCAGCGCGATTTCCCACACCGTGTAGGTGAAGGTCACGCCCAGGGACTGGGTGAAGTACTTCCAGCCGCTGCCCTGGAACAGCCAGACATAGTTCTTGTTGCCCACAAAGGAATAATCGTCCTTGAGCAGGTTCCAGTTGGTAAAGCTGATGCGCAGCAGGTCAATCAAGGGGTAATACACAAAAATCAGCAAAAAGGCGATGACCGGCAGCACGCAGGCAAAGTCCTTGAAGCGCTCCCACTGCTGGGTCAAAAGCATCACGCCGGTGTAAATCATCAGCCCGCCCACGATAAACAGGATGGTGGCGGTGTTCATCACAAAACTCAAGGCGCCCAGCCAGCCCGTGACACCCGTCCCGGCGCTTAAGGCGGCCTTGCGGGCGGACTGCACCTGGGCGCGCAGATCGGCCATGCCCCAGGCCTCCGCCTTCAAATCCCCCAGCAGATAGCCATACACGCCCAGCAGCAGAATCGCCGCGCCCAACACCAACAGCGCGATGGCAATGCCGCGCGCTGTGGGGCTGATGATGACCTGCCTGGGTTTGCGCGGCAGGCTTTGAACCTTGCTCATCATGTCCTCCAGGAAAAATGAGAAGAAGCCGGGGGAGGGTTTCCCCTCCGCCCGGCGCGGTTGTCAGTAAAGCTTACTGGTCTTCAAGAATCTCGGTGATCTCAAGCGCTGCCTGGTCCAGGGTCTCCTGCACGGGGGCGCCTTCAACCAGGATCTTGGCCAGGGCGTCACGCCAGAGGTTGGCGCTGGTGTTGTACACCGGGGACTGGTTGCGCGGGTTGATCTGGCTGCTCATGGACACCACAGACTGCATCGCGGGCTTGCGGGAGAGGTATTCCTCGTACTCCGGCGTGCCCATGACGGACTGGCGGGTGGGGAAGTAGCCGGTCTTGTCGGCCCAGTAGAGGTTGATTTCGGGGCTGGTCATGAACTCCATCAGCTTCCAGGCGGCGTTCTTTTGCGCCTGGGAGGCCTTGGCGGGAATCAATACCACAGCGCCGCCCACTTCGCTCTTGAAGCTCTCGCCGTCGCTGCCGCCGGGCAGCCAGGCCATGCCCACTTCAAACTTGTCCGCTGCGGACTCCACATAGGTGTCATACAGGGAGGAGGTGTGGAAGACGCTGAAGGCGTTGCCGTCCCAGAAGGTCTGGCGCATGGTGGAGGAGGCGCCGGTGCCGTAGGCGTAGTAGGCATAACCCTTGTCCACCCACTCCTTGAGCTTCTCGGTGACTTTCACGGCGGCTTCGCCGTTGATGTCGGTGGTGTTGGTCTCGTTGTCAATCACCTTGACGCCGTTGTTCATGTACAGCATCTCGGTGTACCAGTAGTCCCAGCCGCCAAAGATGGTGCCCCAGCGCTTGGTGGTGCCGTCCTCGTTAAAGAGGGTGGCTTTCTCAAGGAAGGCGTCCATCTGGTCAAAGGTCTTGGGCATTTCAATGCCCTCGGCCTCGGCCACGGACTGGTTGTAGTACATCACCTGGGTGGAAATCAGGTAGGGCAGGGCGATTTGCTCGCCATTGTAGCTGGTGGAGGCCAGCAGGCCCTCGCCAAAGTCGGCGGCGGGGTAGTTGGAAGCCGCGATGTAGGGATCCAGGATTTCGCAGATGCCGCTCTCACCGTAGGCGGCGGGGTAGGAGGTGTTGGAGGTCACAATCGCGGGCACCTCATTGGCGGCGATGGCGGAAATCAGCTTCTCGTTCATGTCGGAATAGCTGCCCACATAGATGGGTTCCACCGTGATCAGCGGCTGCACTTCCTTGAAGCGGTCAAACATGTACTGGAGGTTCTCGGCGAATTTTTCCTCATGGGTGTGCCAGAACTGGATGGTGATGGGCTCGGTCACCGCGTAGGGGTCTTCCTGCGCCACGGCGAGCGTCATACCCAGCAGCATGGTCAGCATCAACAGGGTGGCCAACAGTTTCTTCATATTCACTCTCCCTTTGTCGTTCCTCTGACGGTCTGTCAGAATGTGGCTTTATTCTACCATGCATCCCGCCCCACATCAAGGGAGCGCCGAACGGCGCCATGACGCGGAAAAATAGCCCGCAAAGCCCGATGGCGACTGGTTTTCTTCACCCTTCCCGCCGCCCGGGCAGGATGCCGGGGCAGGGCAAAGGATGTTTTTCCTGTAAAATTAAGCGGAACTTTACCCGTTCTTTCCATGAACTTTACATGGCCGTTTGTTTGTTTCAAACCTCCCTTGGCGCGTTGGCAGGGCGCGCCGCCTTCCTATACAAAGCCGGAAGCCCAGTGTACAATGGCGGCAGTTTACGCCATAAAAATACGGTCACGAGGTGTGCTGATGCCAAGAAAAACACTGTGGTACAAGGAGGAGGCCCAGGCCTGGGTGGAGGCGCTGCCGCTGGGCAACGGCCGCCTGGGCGCGATGATGTTTTCAGGCGCCGCGGAAGAACTCATTTCCCTCAATGAGGACAGCTTCTGGGCCGGCTTCCCCCAGGACAAGAACGCCCAAGGCGCGGCCCAGGCCCTGCCCGCGGTGCAGGCGCTTATCCATAAGGGGCGGTTCAAGCAGGCGCAGGACCTGGCGGAGGATGGCCTGGAAGGCCAGTACACCGAGTCCTTCCTGCCGCTGTGCGACCTGCGCCTCTCCCACCGCCTGCCGGAGGCCGACATCAGGGATTACCGCCGGGAGCTGAAGCTGGCAAACGGCCTGTCCCGCTGCGCCTTCACATCAGGCGGCGTTGCCTTCACCCGCGAAAGCTTCATCACCCAGCCCGGCCAGGCCTTTGTCCTGCGCCTGACCGCCGACCGGCCCGGGCAGATTTCCTTCACGCTGCGCATGGATGTCCAGGTGCGCCACACCACGTCAATCCAAGACAACCGCGTCATTTCCGACCTGCGCGCCCCCGGCGGGCTGCTGCCCAGCTATTTGCGCTCTGATAACCCCATCGCCTACCACGAAAACGAGGAACTCATGGGCATGCGCGCGCGCTGCGCCGCTGAGCTGCGCTTGGAGGGCGGCAGACATACGCGAAACGGCGATGCCCTGACGGTGGAAAACGCGGACGCCGTTACCCTGATCTTCTGCGCGCGCACCAGCTTCAACGGCTCCTTCAAGCAGCCGCAGACCCAGGGAAAAGACGAAAAAGCCCTGGTGGAAAGCGATTTGGACAAGCTCAAACACCAACCGTATGAAACCCTGAAAGAAACACACATCCAGGATTTCACCGCGCTGATGAACCGCGTGGACTTCCGCCTGGACCTGCCCGCGGACCCTGGCCTGTCCACCGGCGAACGGCTGGAGCGCTTTGTAAATGACCCCAACGATCCCCTCCTCTTTGAGCAAATCTTCCACTATGGGCGCTACCTGTTGATTGCCGCCTCCCGCGAAGGCAGCCAGCCGGCCAACCTCCAGGGCATCTGGAACCGGGAGCTGCGCCCGCCGTGGAGCAGCAACTACACCGTCAACATCAACACCCAGATGAACTACTGGCCCGCGGAGCCCTGCAACTTAAGCGAGCTCCACAGCCCGCTGTTTGATTTGATTGACCGCCTGCGGGTGACCGGCGCGGTCACGGCGCGGACGCACTACGGCGCGCGCGGGGCGGTCTGCCACCACAACACCGATTTGTGGGGGCTTTCCAACCCCGTGGGCAACAAAGCCCGGGGCACTGCCCTTTACGCCCTGTGGCCCCTGGGCTACGCCTGGCTGTGCCGCCACCTGATGGAGCACTACGACTACACCCTGGACACGGAATTTTTGAAAGACCGCGCCCTGCCCGCCATCACCGACGCCGCCCTCTTCCTGGCGGACAGCCTGAAGGAAAACGGCCAGGGCGGCCTCTCCCTCTTCCCGGCCACCTCACCGGAGAACACCTTCCATTATGACGGCGAGGTGCTCTCCGTCTCCCGCGCGGCCACCATGAACACCGCCATCGCCCGTGAGGTGTTTGCAAACCTGTTGCGCTGCGGGGACATCCTGGGCCTCTCCACCTCTTTGATGGCAGAATGTGAACAATTGCTGCCCCAGCTGCCCCCCTACCGCGTCGGCTCCCAGGGCCAACTGCTGGAATGGGAGGAGGAGTTTGAGGAAGCCGAGGTCCACCACCGCCACATCTCCCACCTCTATCCACTGCACCCCGGGCGGGAGTTCAGCGTCCGCAACACCCCGGAATTGGCTAAGGCGGTGCGGCGCAGCCTGGACATCCGCGGGGATGAGGGCACCGGCTGGTCCCTGGGCTGGAAAATCAGCCAGTGGGCGCGGCTGAAGGACGGCGACCGCGCGCTCAAACTGCTGCAGCGCCAGCTGCAGCCGGTGGACGCCCAGGGCCACAGCACATTGGGGGGCGGCGGCACCTACCGCAACCTCTTTGGGGCCCACCCGCCCTTCCAGATTGACGGCAATTTCGCCGCCTCCGCCGGCATCGCCGAGATGCTGTTGCAAAACGAGGACGGCTGCCTGGACTTGCTGCCGGCGCTTCCCGCGCTGTGGGCGAATGGCGCTGTCCGCGGGCTGCGCGGCTTTGGGGCGGCGGAAGTGGACCTCACCTTTGAATCAGGCCGCCTCAAAACCGCCACCATCACCTCCCACGCCAAGGCCCCGCAGGAAGTGCGCGTCCGCTGCCAGGGCAAGGTGGTCACACGCGCCATCAACCCTTTGGAAACAATCACCCTCACGGAAGCGGATTTCGTGTAAATCCGGCTACATTTCCCGGGCTTTCTGGCCTATACTGATAACAACACACCGCAAGCACACCAAGGAGGAGCCATGTTCAAACGCAACGAGTACCGGGACCTGAACACCGTGGCGGACAAGCGCCTGACGATGACCACCACGCTGGTGCCCCATCCGGATGCCGCAAGCGCCCTGCGCTTTGACCGCGTGTCGCCCTATGCCCTGGCGCTCAACGGCACCTGGGATTTCACCCTGCTGGAAGGCCCCCAGCACATCCCGGAGGACCTGGACAGCATTGAAACCAACGAAAAAATCCTGGTGCCCGGCTGCTGGCAGATGCAGGGCTGGGGACGGCCGCAGTACACCAACGTCAACTTCCCCTTCCCCTATGACCCGCCCTTTGTGCCGGATGAAAACCCAATCGGGGTCTACCGCACCCGCTTCACCCTGCCCGAGGCCTTCCGGGGCAGGCAGACCCGCCTGCGCTTTGAAGGGGTGGACTCCTGCTTCTACCTCTATGTCAATTCCCAGTACGCCGGCTTCTCCAAGACCCCCCACCTGGCGGCCTCCTTTGACATCTCCGCCTTTTTGAACGAAACCGAAGAGAACGAATTGACCGTGCTGGTCTTCCAGATGAGCGACGGAAGCTACCTTGAGGACCAGGACAAGTGGCGCATGCACGGCATCTTCCGCGATGTGCTGCTGCTGTCCTTCGGCCAGGCCCACATTTCTGACATCATCGCCAATACCTCCCTGCTCAAGGACAACACCACCGGCACCCTGGACCTAACGGTGGACGTCAAGGGCGCGAACCAGGTCAAGCTGAGCATTTTGGACGGCAGGGAGGAAGTGCTCAAGCAGACGCTTACAGTAAAAGACAACCAAGCCAAGGCCAAACTGCAGTTTGAACACATCCAGCCCTGGACGGCGGAGACGCCCCATTTATACACCCTGCTGGTGGAAATCGACGGCCAGGCCGAGGCGCAGAGAATTGGCTTCAAGCGCTATGAAATCATCGGGGAGCGCTTCTTCGTCAACGGCAAGCCCGTCAAATTAAAAGGCGTCAACCGCCACGACACCCATGATACCCAGGGCCAGGCCATGCCGCTGCAGGCGCTTGTCCAGGACGCCCTCATCATGAAAAAAGCCAACATGAACACCGTGCGCACCGCCCACTACCCCACCGACCCGCGCTTTCTGGACATCTGCGACCAGATTGGCCTGTATGTGGTGGACGAGGCGGACATCGAGTGCCACGGCGTGGTCAGCTTTGATTCCTACAACCTGATTGCCCGTGACCCCGCCTGGCAAAAGCAGTTTGTGGACCGCGGCGTGCGCATGGTGCAGCGGGACCGCAACCACCCCTCCATCATCTTCTGGTCGCTGGGCAACGAGTCCGGCTACGGCGTCAACCACGCGGTGATGGCGGAGGAAATGCGCAAGCTGGACAGCAGCCGCCCCATCCACTATGAGCGCGACGAAAAGGCCGAGACCGCCGACATGGTCTCCCAGATGTACACCAGCGTGCCGGACATGATCAAGCTGGGCAAGCAAAAGGGCCAGAAACCCTTCTTCCTGTGCGAGTACGCCCACGCCATGGGCCTGGGGCCGGGCAACCTGGAGGATTACTGGCAGGCCATCTATGCCCATGACCGCCTCATCGGCGGCTGCGTGTGGGAGTTTGTGGACCACGGCATCAAGCAGACTGCCCCGGACGGCAGCCCCTACTGGGCCTACGGCGGCGATTTTTTAGAACACCCCCACGACCGCAACTTCTGCGTGGACGCCCTGCTGTACCCGGACAGGACGCCGCACACGGGCATGAAGGAAGTCACCCATGTCTACCGCCCGGTGCGCGCTTTCATGAAGGACGAGGCCTCCGGCAAAATCACCCTGAAGAACCTCTACGATTTCACCAACCTGTCAACGCTCCTGATGCACTGGGCGGTGGAGAAGGACGGCCAGGTGGTCACCCAGGGCGAGCAGGCGGTCAAGTGCGCCCCGCAAAAAAGCGTTGCCGTGGCCCTGCCGTTGGGCGATTACCCGCAGGGCAGCGTGCTGACGCTCCGCTTTATGAGCAAGGAAAAAACCGCCTGGGCGGAAGCCGGCCACCTCGTGGCGCAGGACCAGCTGCCCCTTGCCCTTGGCGCAAAGGCCCAGGCCCCTGCCCTGCCCAGGCAGGCCCTGTCCCTCACAGCGGATGAGCATGTCATCACCGTCACCTCCGGCGGCACCGTCTACACCTTTGACCGCGCTCAAAAAGGCCTGTGCGGCATCCAGATGAACGGCAGCCAGCTGCTCAAAACGCCCCTCACCCTCAACCTCTGGCGCGCCGCCACCGACAACGACCGCGGCTGGGCCAGGATGGCCGCCCGCTGGCAGGGCCGGGGGCTGGACAAGCTGCTGCTGCGGGTCACGGACTTCGCGGCGGGCCAAAGCGGCGACGCCGTCACCGTCACCGTGGATAGCGTGGCCGCGCCCAAGTCCCTGCGCCCTGTCCTGTCCTTCCGCCAGGAGTTCACCTTCCTGCAGGATGGCCGGGTCAGGCTGGCGGTCACCTACACCCCGCTGAACATTGACAAGGAGCTTTACCTCCCCCGTCTGGGCCTGCGCTTCCAGATGCCCAAAGCCTTCAACCAGGTCCAGTGGCTGGGCCGCGGCCCGCAGGAGTCCTACCCGGACATGAAGACCGGCGCGCTGCTTGGCCTGTACCGCATGAGCGTCCAGGACACCCACGAGCCCTATGTCTTCCCCCAGGAAAATGGCGGGCACGAGGACACCCAGCTGGCCTTCATCCATTCCCTGTCCGGCCAGGGGCTGGCCATCGCCTCACAGGAGGGCTTCAGCTTCTCCGCCCACCACTACACGCCCGAGCAATTGGAGCAGGCCAAACACACCTATGAAGTGCCCGAGGATGACTTCACCCAGGTGCTGTTTGACGGCGCCATGGGCCCCCTGGGCACCAACTCCTGCGGGCCGGAGCCGCTGATGGAAGACAGGCTCTTCCTGCATGAGGCGCGCAGCTTCTATTTTGTGCTGCTGCCCACGGACGCCCAGCACATGATGGGCCTCTCCCACCTCAAGGACGCGCTGAACGGCTGATTCCCCATACAACAATCTGCCACCGGAGGCTTGTGCTCTCCGGGGGCTTTTACTAGCAAGCAATGATTATGCCGCTTGTTTCTGCTTCTTTTGAAACCGCTGCCACAGCACCACCAGGGCGATCAGCGCAAAGCCGATGCCGTCGGTGACCAGGCCGGGGATGATCAGCAGCAGGCCGCCCGCCAGCGCCATCAGCTGCTGGAGGACATTCAGCTTGCTCTCCCAGTATTTCTCAAGGGCCATGGCCACGCCGAACATCCCGATGATGGCGGTGATGGCAATCAGCACCACCTCATACCACTGGGCGTTCAGCATCAGCATCTGGGGGCTGTACACAAAGATGTAGGGCACCAGGAAGGCAGCGATGGCCAGGCGGCTGGCCTCCACCCCGGTACGCAAAGGATTGGACTTGGCAATCGCCGCGCCCGCCATGGCCGCCAGCGCCACCGGCGGGGTGATGTCCGCGATGATGCCAAAGTAGAAGGTGAACAAATGGGCCGGCAGGATGGCGTAGGCCGGGTTCAATGCCTGCAGCGCCTCGTACACGCCCGGCAGGCTGGTCATCAGCGCGCGGGCCACCACCGGCGCCATGATGGTGGAGGTGATGAGGTAGTTGGCGGTGGTCGGCACGCCCATGCCCAAGAGGATGGAGGACAGCATCGTAAAGATGAGCAGCAGCAGCAGGCTGCCGCCCGCCAGCGCCGTCAGTCCCGAGCCCATTTTGAGCCCGATGCCTGTCAGGGTAATCATGCCGGCGATGATGCCGGCCACGCCGCAGGCCAGGGCGACGGAGACGATGCTGCGCGCGCCGGCTTCCAGGGCCTGCAGGTATTCCAGGGGCCGCATGCCCTTGCTCTCCTTGATGACGGGCGCCACCGGCTGCTTTTTGAGCGCCGCGAAGAACACGTCAAACAAGGTGCGCACATAGCCGCCCAGCACCGCGATGGCGATGCCGATGAGGGCCGCGATGGAGGGGGTGTAGCCCGCGCCCAGCACGTAGATGATGGCAATCAGCGGCAAAATCAGGTGGCCGCGCTCCTTTAAGATGTGAAGCAGCCTTGGCATCTTGTCTTTTTCCATGCCCTTTAAGCCCTGCTTCTTGGCTTCCAGGTCGGTCACAATGTAGATGCCGGTGAAGTACAAGAGGGCCGGGATGATGGCGGCCTTCACCACCACCGAATAGGGCACGCCCACGGACTCCGCCATCAAAAAGGCGGCGGCGCCCATGACCGGCGGCATGATCTGCCCGCCGGTGGAGGCGGCGGCTTCCACCGCCGCGGCGAACTCCGGCCGGTAGCCCAGGCGCTTCATCATGGGGATGGTGAAGGAGCCCGAGCCCACCGTGTTGGCCACAGAGGAGCCGGACACCGTGCCCTCCAGGGCGCTGGTGATGACGGCCACCTTGGCCGGGCCCCCGCGCTGCTTGCCGGCGATGGCGTTTGACAGGTCGATGAAAAATTCGCCCACCCCGGTTTTTTCCAGGAAGGCGCCAAAGAGGATGAAGAGGAAGATGAAGGTGGAGGAGGCCCCCACCGGCACGCCGAACACGCCCTCCTGGGTGTAGAAGAGGTGCTTGATCACCTGCATCAGGTTAAAGCCGCGGTTGCCCAGGAAGCTGGGCATGGAGCGGCCAAAGAAGCCAATCAGCATGAAGGCGGCGGCAATGATCACGATGGGCAGGCCCACCACCCGGCGGCAGGCCTCCATCAGCAGCAGGATGCCGATGCCGCCGATGACGTACTGCAGCATCGTATAGCTGTTCTGGCGCGCGATCTGGTTGAAGTTGATGACGGGGTACAAAAACAGCGCCAGGGACACCAGCGCCAGCGCCAGGTCATACCAGGGCAGGCTGTCCTTTTTGCCATCGCGCTTGATGGGGTAAAGCAAGAAGGCCAGCATCACCACGATGCCCAGATGCAAGGGGCGCATGTGGGTGCTTGGGATGATGAACCAGGTGGAGTACAGCTGCAGCAGGGAAAACAGGATGCAGACCGCGGTGATGAGGGTGCCCTTGATGCCCGTCAGGGTGCGAAAGGCGCTCTCCCGGTCAAACTTGCTCATGATCTGCTGGATTTCGCCCTGGTCCACGCGCTCCATCTGCTCGCTTAGCAGGATGTCTTCTTCGTTGTTGACGGGTTTTTGTTGTTCATTCATACGCTGTGCCCTTCTTCATGGTGAAAATACTGATGATAATCATTTATGCATCCAAAGCGGTGAGAGATTTTGGCTTTCTGCAAGGAAGGAAGCCGAGGGTGTAGCCAAAGCTACATTGAGGCTTCCTGACGATGCAGCAAGTCAAAAGATCCAGCGCGACGATGCGTAAATGGTTGGAATCAGTATAACAGCCCCGGATGAACACACCCGGGGCCTGGCGTCAGTTCATGGCGTCAAAAAGTCAGCCTTCCTCAGGGCAGCAGGCCCACTTCCTTGAAGTATTTTTCAGCGCCCGGGTGGAAGGGCACCGGCACGCCCTTTACGCCGAATTCACCGTTGATGAACTCCTTCTTGGCGTGGGTCAGTTCGTCCGTGTTCTCAAACAGCACCTTGGTCATCTGGTAGACCAGGTCCTCGGAGACTTCCTTGCTCACAATCAGCACCGCGTTCATGGCGGGCACGGTCACGTCCTCCGTCATGCCGTTGTAGGTGCCTGCGGGCACGGTGACGGGCACATAGAAGCTGTACTTCTCCTGCAGGCTCGCCATCTGGGCTTCTTCCAGGCCAATCAGGCGCACTTCGCGTTTGCTGGCCACGTCCATGATGGCGGGGTTGGGCAGGCCCGCGGTCACAAAGAAGGCGTCCAGCTGGCGGTTTTGGAAGGAGGTGGCCGATTCGTCAAAGCTCAAATGCTGGGGCTTGATGTTGTCCAGGGTCAGCCCGGCCTCGCCCAACAGCTGCACGGCGTTGAAGTACACGCCCGAGCCCACCGCGCCGATGGACACGTTCTTGTCCTTCAGGTCCGCGATGGTCTTGATGTCCGATTCAGCAGCAACCACCACCTGCACCAGCTCCGGGTACAGGGAGCCGATGGCCACGAAGGAGTCGATGACCTCGCCGTTGAAAAAGTCCTGGTCGCCCTGGTAGGCGTAGTACATCACGTCGTTTTGCACGGTGCCCAGGTCGGCTTCCTTGTTGTTCATCTTGAGGATGTTGTCCTTGGAGCCGCCGGAGGACTGGACGGAGACATCCAAATCCGGGATGTGCTTCATCCACAGCTGGGCGATGTCGCCGCCCAGGGGGTAGTAGGTGCCCGCGGTGCCGCCGGTGGTGATGCCCAGGTAGGTGGTCGCGAAGGCGGTCAGGCTGGTCAGCAGCAGGACGGCAGTCAGCAAAAAGGCCAGGGTCTTCTTCATGTCGGGATCTCCTTTCATGGTGGGGTGCCGGGCATTCGTGGTACCAGAAAAAACGCTCGCCGGGGTGTATTAGGGAGGTTTGGTTGTTTGCGCCGTTTCATGGCATTTGGCTGAACAAATCATACAACGCCCCCCAAAAGCATGTCAAGAAAAATACAGCAAAGCCGCATAAAAAGCCATAAAAAAGCCAGGGGAAAAACAAAATCCGCCCTGTTTTTGACGACAGGGCGGATATTTATGCTATGAGCAATTTTGATTTACAAATGAACGGCCATCACTTTGGCCGCCTCCCAGGGCAGGCTGTCCTCGGCCGCGCCCCGGGCGAACTCCGGCCTGCCGCCGCCCTTGGCCAGGGTGGACTTCAGAAAGTCGGACAGGTTGGTGTCCAGGTCGTTGGACCGGGCGAAGAGGAAGTTGTACCGGCCCTCTTTCACCGCGCACAGCAGGGCGATCAGGCGGCTCTCCTGGGTCAGCCTGCCTGCCAGCGCCTCCATGGCGGGCAGGTCGTTCTCCGTCAGCTCCGCGATGACCAGCCGCCGGCCATCCTTGTAGGCATGGGCGTTTTCCAGCAGGCCGGGCACCTTGTCCAGGGTGTTCTTGCGGTGCAGGGCTGCCAGTTCGCGCCGGGCGTCCGCCAGCAGCTTCAGGGTCTGTTCCAGGCGCTCCGGCACCTCTTCCGCCTTGGCCGACAGCAGTTCCCCGGCCCGGCTTAAAGCTTTGTGTTCCATGGCATAGTGTGCAGTGGCGCGCTCCCCGCACAGGAAGAAGACGCGCATCTTGCCCTTGGAAGGCTGCACGGACAGGATTTTTACCAGGCCCACCTCGCCCGTCGCGCTTAAATGCGTACCGCCGCAGGCCACGTACTCAAAATCCCCCATGGCGCACACCCTGGTGTGCTCAAAATCGCCCGCTTCCTTGCGCAGAGGGATCTTTTTTAAGTCCTCATCAGTTGGAAACGAGCACACGATGGGGTGATTGGCTTGGATGCAGCGATTGGCCAGCGCTTCAATGGAGGCCAGCATCTCCTCATCCAGCCTTGTTTTGCCCTCCGGCAGGGTGACGTCAATGCTGGACACCTCGTGCCCGATGTGCAGCCCATGGGTAAAACCCTGCGCCAGGCGGTGGACGCAGTTGGCCAGGATGTGCTCCCCGGTGTGCTGCTGCATGTGGTCAAAACGCCTGGCCCAGTCAATCTCCCCGTGGATGTCCTGATTCAAAAGCGGCAGGGAGGCATTTTCCGACAGATCCAGCCGGTGCCAGATGACATCATCCTCATCCGCTTGCACCTCCACCACCCGCCATTCCTGGTTTCCCTGCAATAGCCTGCCCGTGTCCCAGGGCTGGCCGCCGCCTTCAGGGTAGAAGATCGTCTGGTCAAGCGCAAGCCAGGTTCCCTTCTCATCGGTCTTTGTTTTCTCTGTCCGGGCAGAAAACTCCCAGGCCCTGGCATCCTCAAAATACAAGCGTTTGCTCATCCTCAATACTCCCCTGTGCTTTGCCTTTATTGTACCACCGCGCGCAAGTTGAAAAAGCCGGGTAAAATCCTTTGGAAACCCCGCGCGTAAGTGACCAATTTGTCTTGATAGATTCTGCGCTTCCTGTATAATAGGAGAAAGGAGGACTGCTTATGACCGAAAACTTTGGAACCACCAAACTGGTCCCGCTCAAGGATGACAACAGCGTCGCGGCGAGCATCCTTCAGCATGTCTACCAGGCGCTCCTGGCCAAGGGCTATGACCCGGTCGCCCAGCTGACCGGCTTTGTCATGACCGGGGACCCCACCTACATCACCAGCCACAAGAACGCCCGCAGCATGATCTGCCGCCTCCAGCGCGATGAAATCCTGGAGGAGCTGGTCCGCTCCTACTTCAAGGTGCCCTATTAAGCACACGCGGCGCCTGCTGGGCCTGGACTATGGCGACAAGCGCATCGGCGTCGCTGTATCAGACCCGGGCCGCCTGATCGCCAGCCCCCACAGCGTCCTTCGCCACAAGGGCTGGGGCCCCACCGCCAAGGCGGTGCACTCCCTGCTTGCGCAGCTGGACTGCGAGGCCGTGGTCATGGGACTGCCCTATGACATGGACGGTACACAGGGCCACCAGGCGCGGGAAGCCCTGGGCTTCAAACAGGCGCTTGAGCAGCTGGGCATCACGGTCTTCCTGCAGGACGAGCGCCTCACCAGCGTGGAAGCCGAGGACAGTTTGAAGCAAGGCGGAAAGACCTGGCAGGAGAGCAGGGCCCTGGTGGACCAGGTGGCCGCCGCCCTCATCCTGCAAAGCTACCTGGACAGCCAAGGGGTATAATCCCCGCATCCCCATGTTCCCCAGAGCGCGGCGCGCTCATTGAATACAGGAGGAAACACACTTTATGGCACATGATCACAAGCACGAGGAACTGCCCGAAGAACTGGAAACCAGCATTGTTGAACTGACGGACGAGGAAGGGCAGACCACGTCGTTTGAATACCTCACCACGATTGAGCACAAGGGCGACTCCTACGTCATCCTCCTGGCCCCCCAGGAAGAAGAAAACGACGAGGAAGGCGAGGTCGTCATCCTGAAGATCCAGCCCGATGAGAACGGCGAAGACACCTACGTCTCCTGCGAAAGCGACGAGATTGAACAGGAAGTGTTCGAGCTGTTCATGGAAGCGCTGGACGAGGAAGAAGACGAGGAGCTTTACGAAGAAATCGCTGAGGAAGAAGAGAAATAAGCTTCCCTTCAGCCTGAAGGAACCCCGGTGTGCGAGCAAGGCATACCGGGTTTTTTTGTGTTTCAGCAGCTCTTCCGGTCTGACAGGGAGCGCAGGGAGGCGCTGTACTCCGAGGGCGTCATCCCGGTCACCTGCTTGAACTGCTTGGAAAAATAATGGATGGAGCCAAAGCCCAGGGCGTCCGCGATCTCGCTGAAGCTGTGCTGGCGGCCCCGCATCATGCCCTTGGCCGCTTCCAGGCGCAGGGCGATGTAGTAGTTCAGCGCGCTCTGGCCGGTGTGCTGGCGGAACAGGCGCTGCAGCTTGCTGCGGCTGATGTGGCATTTGGCGCAGATTTCCTCAATGCCCAGGGGTTCCATCAGGTTTTGCTGCATAAGGGCAATCGCCTGGGACAGCTGGCTTTCGGCGGACAAATCCACCGGCGTTTCACCGCTTTGGGCCAGCTCCTGGTGCAGGTCCAGCCTTCTGATCAGGTGGATCAGCAGGGCCTGCAGCTCCAGCGCGATGAGCATTTCCCCGGCAAAGGGCGCGCGCTCGCGCCGCCTTAACTTGAAATAGGGGTCATTCAAGGGGGAGGCGAAGGCCTGGCCCGCTTCAGAGAGGATGGATGACAGGCGCTGCTTGTCCCCGGACAGGATGGGGAAGGGCAGTTCCGACAGCCTGAACAGTTCCTTTGAAGCGCAGTCAAAGGAGATGACAAAGAGGTTCAAGCCCAGGCTGCCCAGGGCGCGCACCGTGTGGAAGACGCCCGGCGCGTGGAGGATCGCCTGGCCCTGCTCCAGCGCGCAGGCCATGCCGCCCCGGGCGACCTCCGCCTGGCCGCGGTCGACATAGACCAGTTCCCAAAAGTCGTGGGCTTCCCCCTCAAAGGCATAGCCGCTGTCGTATTCATAATAGTGGATGGTATAGATTTTCCTGATGGTCAGCGGCTGTTTGAGCAGCGTGCCTTCATACAGCATGGTGTCACCTCCTTTCCTGATACAGCCTGATTGTGCCCAAGACCGGGCCTGCCTGTCAAGCCAAAGGATGCACATTTTGTGTAAATTTGTGGACGAAATGTGCAAAGCCATCCCGGGCGGGGTGGGTCTATAATGCGCTTGAAGAGGTGAATTACATGTTTCGATTCGTTCTGATCGGAGCAGGCCAACGGGGCATGATCTATGCCAGGTACGCCTATCAAAGCGGCCTTGCGAACATTGTCGCGCTCGCGGAGCCGGAGAAGAAACGCAGGGAAGCCTCGGCCAGGGAGCTGTTTGTGGCCCAGGAGCGGGCTTACCCCTCTGCGGAGGCCTTGTTTTCCGCGGGCAAGCTCGGGGACGCGGCCATCATCGCCAGCATGGACCGGGACCACTACGCCCAGGCCATGAAGGCGCTGGACCTGGGCTATGACCTGCTGCTGGAGAAGCCCATCTCGCCCGACCCCAGGGAATGCATGGAGATAGAGCGCAAAGCCGCGCAAAAGGGGCGGCGGGTGGCCGTCTGCCATGTGCTGCCCTACCCCTACGCCAGCGCCAACAACTGGGGATTGTACAACGACATGTTCGGCGATGTCGGCGCCAGCGACACCTTCCGCGACTACTTCATCAGCGGATGCACCGACATGCCCCACGCGACGCCCGACCAGGTGCAACAGAGCAAAATGCCCGATTTCTGGCAGTACGGCTACTCCGGCGGGGAGTTTGCCGAGGGCAATGTGCGCAAATGGATTGATGATGAGGCGATCGCCGAGACCCTCCGCCTCATCCGGGAGAGCCATTCCTCCCTCATCGGCCCTTGCGCGCCTACGGACATCCTGGAAGACCAGGAGGACGCCCACGCATTTGACGCCAACATCGACGCCATCAGGTGGCAGATGGGCTACCAGCTGTCGCTTGAAAGCCTCACCCGCATAGACAACGCCACAGCCGGGGAAGAGCTGACGCTGAAACTGACCTGGCTCAACCGCGGCGTCGCGCCCTTTTACTACCACTGGCCGCTGCAGTGGGCCCTGGTCAACGAACAGGGGGAGGCGGCCCTGACCCAAGCCGGCCAAACCGATGTGCGCTCCCTGCTGCCCGGGCGGGTGGGCGTCACTGAAACCCTGGCCCTGCCCAAGGACCTGCCCGGGGGGACCTACACCCTCTGCTTGTCCTTCCTGGACCCCGACAGCGGCCTGCCCGCCCTGCCGCTGAACATGGCAGGCGGGGAAAACCTGCGCTACCCGCTGTACGCCATCACCATCAAGTAAACTTCAATTCAAACCAAAACCGCGGCGCTGTGAAGCGCCGCGGCATTTATTATCAGGTGGGATACTGCGCTTATCTCTTGCGCACCCCGCGCATGATGTGCCCCAGGGCGTACAGCGACAGCCCGGGCAGCATCGCGGTCAACACCGCAATCAGGCTGGCGAAGACATAAACCGCCCAGTTGATGAGCGCTAAGCGCGTGGGGTCGGGCTTTAAAAACAAACCCACGATGACAGGCATCAGCGTGTCATGGTTGAGCGCCGCCAGCGCGATTACCACCAGCGGCAGCAAAAAGGACAACGATAAGCCCACGGACCGCACAAAGTCGCCTGCCGGGCGCACCGGCTTCACATTCTGCGGTTCCTTCACGACCTGGCGGCGGGGGGAGGGTTCCTGGCTGGCTTCCTCCGGCTGCTGCATGCGCCGCTGGGGAGAAACCGCCTGGACGCTGGGGGCATCCACCGGGGTGCCCGCGCCAAACCTGCGCGCGTTGCGGGGCGCGGAGCACTGCACGCACTGGGTGTATCCATCCTTGTTGGCCGTCTGGCAGCGGCTGCAAATCCACATACTGCTCTCCTTGTTCACTGGTTTCTTACCCCATCAAACGGCCAAACAACAGGTTTTCATGCACTACCGTATTTTTCCGACGGGGGCTAAGTAGGCCACAAACATGTCCGCGCCATCCAGGGAAAACAGGGCGTCGGCCTTCTGCTGGTCGTAGGCGGCCACGGCGCAGGTGCCGCAGCCAATGGACTGGGCCGCCAGGTAGAGGTTCTGGCAGACATGGCCCAGGTCGATGGCAATCACCTTGTGGGAGGCCTCGGCATAGCGCCACTCGGTGCGGTAGGGCGCCACCGCCCAGAAGAACACCGCCGGCGCCTTGCCCACAAAGGCCTGGTCCAGCGCTGCCGCCGCGATTCTGCCCTCCAGGTCCTCCGCGTGGCCAACCCATTCCAGCGCATGGTCCAGGGGCAGGTAGTGCCACAGCCCATGTTCAAACAGGGTGTTGCCATCCCGGTCGGGCACGTCCACGGTCAGGGCCAGGTAGGTCTCGGTGCTGTGGCGGTTGCCGGCGGAGGGCACCGTGCGCAGCACGCGGCCGGGCGCCTCCCTTCTCACCCCCTGGGTCATGTACAGCAGGTAGGACAGCTCACTTGCGGTGAGGGGCTCGTCCAGGTATTTGCGCACCGACTTGCGCCCGTCCACCAACTGGTCAAAGCTGCCCTGGGGATGGACTTCGCCCTGCCATTTTGGCAGTGGAAGGACCCTGTGCCCTTCTGTGGCCGCCGCCTGCACCGGGGGCATGTCCACCCCCAGGGTCTGGTCGGTCTGGGTGAAGTCGGTGCGCCGCCGCACATCATCCTTGAGGAAATCCCGCAGCCGGTGCATCTTCATCAGCGTCAACTTGTTCATGGGAACCTCCTTGCGAGATCGCTGTCAAACGCAAACATCAATGGCTCTTGTTCCACAACTCTCTATGGAACAAGGTCAACAAGGGAATGAACTCCAGCCTGCCCGCCAGCATCAAAAAGGTGAGGATGACCTTGACATGGGGCGAGAAGACATCGAAATTGCCCACCGGCCCCACCAGGCCCAGGCCCGGGCCGATGTTGGACAGGCAGCTGGCCGCGGCGGAGAAGCTGGTCACAAAATCGTGGCCGTCCGTCGAGGCCACCAGGGTGCCCAGGAGCAAAAAGGCCATGTAAAGAAAGAAGAAAATCAGCACGCTGCGCAGCGTTTCCTCGTTGATCTGCTTCTTGTCCATCATCAGCAAGCGCACCTTGCGCGGCGCCGCCGCCTGGCCGATTTCCCGGTTGGCCGCCTTGCCCAGGATGACCACGCGGGACACCTTGATGCCCCCGGCGGTGCTGCCCGCGCAGGCGCCCACCAGCATCAGCAGCAGCAGCAAAATGTGGGAGAAGGCCGGCCACAGCGCGAAGTCCGTGGTGGCGTAGCCGGTGGTGGACATGATGGAGGACACCTGGAAGCTGGAATAGCGCAGCGCGGTGAGAAAATTGCCGTACTCGGGCAGGATTTCCAGCGCGATGAACAGCATGGAGGCAGCCGCCAGCAGCCAGTAGGCCTTGACCTCATCTGATTGAAAGGACTTCAGGCCCTCCCCGCGCAGCAGGCGGATGTAGACCACAAAGTTCATGCCAAACAGCAGCATGAAGGCCATGGTGATCATCTCCGCCCAGGGGTTGTTGTAGGCGCCCATGGACAGGTTGCGGTTGGAAAAGCCGCCCGTGCCCGCCGTGCCCAGGGTGTGGATCAGCGCGTCATACAGCGGCAGGCCCGACACCAGCATCAGCGCCAGCTGGATCAGGGTCATCACGGTGTAGATGGCGTACATCAGCCGCGCGGTGTCGCGCATCTTGGGCGCGGCCTTGGAAAACGTGGGCCCGGGGCTCTCCGCCCGCGCCAGCACCGAGCCGCGGCCGGACAAATTGGGCATGATGGCCAGGGTCAGAATCAGCACGCCCATGCCGCCCACCCAGTGGGTGAAGGAGCGCCAGAACAGCAAGCCCCGCGGCAGGTCCTCCACCACCCGCACGATGGAAGCGCCGGTGGTCGTAAAGCCGGACACCGTTTCAAACATCGCGTCAATGAAGCGCGGGATGCCGCCGTGAATCATGAAGGGCAGGGCCCCAAAGGCGGACAGCAGCACCCAGGCCAGGGAGACCGCCACCAGGCCTTCCTTGGCGCGCACGTCCTTGTTCTTGGGCTTGAGCAGCATCAGCGGCAGGGAGACAGCCAGCACCAGCAGAAGGGTGTACACAAAGGCCATCGCGTCGCCCTCGCCGTAGTACAGGGCCACGCCCAGGGAGGGCAGCAGCAGGACGGCCTCCAGCAAAAGCAGGCGGGCCAGGATGTTGATGATCAGCCTGCCGTTCATGAATGGCCCTTTTCCAGGATGTCCTGGATACGCTCCACCCCGCCGCTTTTGACGATGATCACCACGCGGTCCCCGGGCTTGAGGACGTCCTCGCCAAAGGGGATGAAGACCTTGCCCTCCCGCACGATGACGGCGATCAGGATGTTGGCGCGGATGCGCAGGCTTTTCAGCTTCCGGTCAATCAGGGGGCAGTCCTTCTGCACCAGGAACTCCAGCGCTTCCACCTCGCCGTCCATCAGGCGGTAGAGTCGCTCCACGGCGTCGGCCTGGTTGGCGGCGTTGCGGGTGCGCACCGTGCGCAGGATGGTGTTGCCCGTCACCGTGCGCGTGCTGACCGCGCTCTCCAGGCCAATCAGGCCCAGCAATTCCTGGTAGCTGTCCCGGCTGTTTTTCACCACCACCTTGCGCACGCCCAGGTGCTTGGCGTACAGGGCAGCCATGATGTTTTCCTCGTCCAGGCCCGACAGGGTGACAAAGGCGTCAAAATGGTCCAGGCCTTCGCTGGTGAGCAGCTCCTGGTCGGTGCCGTCGCCGATGATGACGTTGGCGCCGGGCAGCATCTGGGCAAACTCCTTCGCGCGCTCGGGGTCAATCTCCACCACCGTCACCTGCTTGTGCATGTCCAGCAGCAGGGAGCACAGGTAGTAGGCGATGCGCCCCGCGCCCAGAATCATCACCGATTTGATGTCTGAGGTGTTCTTGCCGATGGCCGCGAAAAACCGGGTGATGGTCAGCACGTCCGCGGCCACAAAGACCCGGTCGCCCACCTGAAGCACATAATCACCCTTGGGAATCAGCGCCTCGCCCTCCCGCTCCACCGCGCCAAACAGCACCCGGGGCAGGTGGGGCTTTTTGCTGTACAGGTCCTTAAGCGCGATGCCCTTCAACACATCGTCCTCCGCCACGCGGAAGTCCATCAGCTCAACACGGCCCCGCGCGAAGGTCTCCACGCTGCCGGAGAAGGGATAGCGCAGGATGCGGCTGATTTCCTGGGCCATGATGCGCTCGGGGTTGATGACGTAATCGATCATCAGCTCGCGCATGATGAAGGACAGGCTCTTGTTGTATTCGGGGTCCCGGATGCGGGCGATGGCATACTTGCTGCCCAGGCGCTTGGCGGTCAGGCAGGAGAGCATGTTGATTTCGTCGCTCACCGTCACCGCGATGACGATGTCCGCCTGGTCGGCGCCCGCTTTCAGCAGGGTGTCCACATTGACGCCGTTGCCCTGCACCATCATGGCGTCCAGGGTGTCCTGGCTGCGCAGCAGGGCGGCCTCGCTGCGGTCAACGATGGTGACCTCGTGTTCTTCCGTGATCAAATGCTGGGCGATGGTGTGGCCCACCTTGCCATCGCCGATGATGATAATGCGCATGGTCCCTCCACGAAGGTGAAAATACGAAAGCCATTATACGCCCAAGCGGGCAAGAAAAGATAGAAGGGCCTTACACGCCGCTTTCCAAGGCGCAGCCGTTGAACTTCGCCAGTTTGTTCAATGCCCGGTTCAGCGCTTTCCTGCGCGCCGCGGTCGGTTTCACGCCCTCCTCCCACCACAGCCCGCGCACGGTGAGGACACCCTTCTTGCGCTCGCACACCGGCTCCACCCGGCCCACCAGCTGGTCCCCCATCAGAATGGGCAGCACATAGGCGCCGTAGATCCGCTTTTCGGGCTTGGTGTAGATTTCCCAGGTGTAGTCAAAATCAAAGAGCGCTTTGATCAGTTTGCGGTCCCACAGGAAGCTGTCCAGCGGCGCGATCAGCTCGCACCGGTTCTCATCCACCGTCAGCGCCAGGGACTGCTCCAGTTCCGGCACATCCTCTGAAGCGATATAAAGCGGCCCCTTGATGCCCTCCACATGAACCGCCTGCAAACGCCCCTCATGAATCAATCTGTCAAAGGCCTTTTCCCTGGCCTCCTTGTACCAAAAGGGCGCGCCCAGGAAGGCGTCCGAGGCCCGGTTCCACAGCAGGCCCACCGCGCGCACCCGGCGAAGCAGCCACCAGGCCAGGTGCTCCTCCTCATCCGGATGCGGTTCTTCCGCCTGGTGCAGCGTTTCCCCCAGAATGCGCTGGGCCAGGTCGTAGGTTTTCAGCGTCCCCTTCTTGCTGTGGATGAGCAGCTCCCCTTCAAAGTACAGCTTTTCAAGCGCCGCCCTTGCCAAGGAGGAGGAGGCCCAGCACCAGTCCGCCCGGCCCTCAATCCCAAGCCCCGCGGCGTTCTTGGGCCCCTCTTGCTCGATCAAACCCAGCACCTGGTCCCGCACCTGCAATATCTGCGGGTTGCTTCGCTCATAGCCCGCAAGGCGTTGGCGCAGCCTGGCGAAATGCTGCCAGTCCGCCTTGTGGTAGATGGACAGCTGCTTGTCAAAATGGTCCAGCAGCTCTCGGCTGTCATACAACAGGGATTGCAAATGGCCGGCCTTGAAGCCCTTCACCCGCGACAGCAGCGTCAAATCCGGGCTCCTGCCGCAGATGTCCACCGGGTCAAACTGGACGCAGCCGACCTTGCGCACAAAGTCCAATACGCCCTGCCTGCCTTCAAAGCGGTGTTCATTCAACAAGCCCTGGTGGCGCAGGATGAAGCGCCTTGCCTCTGTCTGGCTCAATGTGGTCATGGCCCCTCCGCGGTGTTCAATATGTAGTAATTATAGAGCAATCCGCATAGATTCCACAATGCGATTGTATAATCCCGGCCTAAACGCTATAATAAGGCACGCAAAGCGCAAGGAGGATGTGAATGTACAAACTGCTGCTGGTAAGCAAGAGCAAGGAAGTCCGCAAGGCCTTCAGCGGCATTCAGGATATGAACCGGCTGATGTTTGACCCTGTCGCCCTGGCAGACAGCGCGGAGGAGGCCCTCGCCTTCCTTAAAAAGCCCGGCGCTGACGCCATCGCGATGGATTTGCCCCAGGAGGAAGCCGCGCAGCTTCACAAGCACCTGGAGAAAAGCTATCCCCACCTGCCCATCATGCGCGTTCACCGCAAGAGGGACGCCGTGCGCAACGAGCTGACCATGCTGCGCGAGGTGCTGGACCAACTGCACGGGGATTTTTCCGACTCCGAGAACGACGCCCCCATGGTGCTGTCCCGCCTTGAAAACGATACCTTGCACAAGCTGCTGCAGGAGCACCTGGCCAGCCGCGAGGAACTGGCCTCCCGCCTGCAGCTTTCCCGTTCTTCCCTCGCCGCCAAGCGCCCCTGCCTGCTGTTTGAGTTTGACCTGCCCGATGGCGCCAGCTTCCTGGAGCACCGGTGGAGCCACGGCTTTGACCGCTTGGAGCTGTCCCTGCGCGCCAATTTCTTTGGCCGTTTGCAAGGCTCCCTGGTGTATGCCGCGGCCCTCCTCTCCCCCCTGCGCCTGCGCGTGCTGGCCAGCCCCGTCAAGGACATCAGCGAAAAAGAGTTGGACAGATTAAGCACCAAGGCCCACAAGGAGGTGCTGGACACCGCCCAGCAGGTGAAGGACTTTATGGACCTGGACATGGTCTGCACGCAATTTCGGGTATTATCCTCACTGGACGACCTGATCGCCCCCCTGAAGTGAATTTAGGCCCGCGGGCTTAGAGAGATAAACCAAGCAACAACAAGGAGGAACCGCCATGAGCTTTTTCAAAAAAATCATCACCAGCCAGCTGATTGACGTCATCGAGTGGACCGACTCCAGCGCCAACACCATGGTGTACCGCTACGACCGCGACGGCAAGGAAATCATGATGGGCGCGCAGCTCACCGTGCGTGAAAGCCAGGTGGCCGTCTTTGTCAACGAAGGCAAAATCGCCGACGTCTTCCAGCCCGGCCGCTACGAGCTGTCCACCCAGAACATGCCCATCATGACGGCGCTGAAAAGCTGGAAATACGGCTTCAAATCCCCTTTCCAGGCGGAGGTCTACTTCGTCAACACCAAGCAGTTCCTGGACCTGAAATGGGGCACTTCCAACCCCGTGATGATGCGCGACGCGGAGTTTGGCATGGTGCGCCTGCGCGCCTTTGGCATCTACACCTTCCGCGTGAGCGACCCGGTCGCCTTCCTAAAAGAGGTCTTTGGCACCACCGAGCTGATGACGGTGGAAGGCGTGGAAGGCCAGATCAAGCGCACCGTGGTGTCCGCGCTGTCTGACATCCTGGCGCAAAGCAAGATTCCGGCCCTGGACCTGGCCGCCAACTATGACGAGCTGGGCCAGTTCGCCCTCAATGCCCTGGCGCCCCGCTTTGCCCCCCTGGGCTTGAAGATGGAAAGCTTTGTCATTGAAAACATCTCCCTGCCCCAGGAAGTGGAAGCCGCCATGGACAAGCGCACCAGCATGGGCGTGGTGGGCGACCTCAACAAGTACACCCAGTTCCAGGCTGCCGAGGCCCTGCGGGACGCCGCGCAAAACGAAGGCGGCGCCGCCGGCATGGGCGCGGGCCTGGGCGCGGGCATGGCCATGGGCCAGATGATGCAGGGCGCCTTCCAGGGCGGAGCGCAGCAGCCCGCCCAGCAGGCCACCGCCCCCTGCGTCTCCTGCCGCGCCAGCATCTCGCAAAACAGCAGGTTCTGCCCCGAGTGCGGCGCCAGCCAGTCCGCGGACGCCTGCCGTGACTGCGGCAAGCCCCTGGCCCCCGGTGCCAAGTTCTGCCCGGAGTGCGGCGCGAAACAATAATCCAACTTGAAAGCGCCGGCAAAGAATCAGCAAACGAACCCCAGGGGTGTTTCAGAGGGCACAGCCCTCTGACCCTCATCGTATCGCCCGGCTTTGCCGGGCGGGCGGGGAGAATTGCGAAGCAATTCATTCCACGCATTTTCACTGACCGTGAGTGAAACGAACAAGTGAAAATGCCGGCTCCTCCAAAACGACAAAGTGTCCGCAGACACTTTGTCGCAAAGCGCCGGCAAGGCGCTTTTTTCATGAAAGGATACTGAAATGAAAAAACCCATGAAAGGTGCGGTCCTGGTGGGCGGCTACTGGGTGCCCTACCAGCAGGCCGGCGCCTGGCGCCGCCGGGTGAAATCGGCGCGCAAGCACGCCGTGTCAGCCATGAAAACCTTCTGCCCCTATGTCCTGCCCCAGTGGGCGGGCAGCGAGGACGGCGAGGCTGTCACCGGCCTGAACAACCAAGGTGACCTCATGGCCATCATCCACCTGGATGACAACGGCATCGCCCTGATTGAAAAGGGCGTGGAAGAGGGCAATCTGGCCGAATTGCTGCAAAAATACAACGACAATACCCTGGTTGAGGTGTAAATGGAATCCAATGCGTTGCGTCAGCTCTTTGAGCAAAAAGGCGCCCTGATCAAGGGGCATTTCTTCCGCCTATCCGGGCGGCACACCGACTGGTATGTCCAGTGCGCTCGCTTGTTTGAAGACAGCGCCACCGGCGAGGCCGTGGGAAAAGAGCTGGCCGCGCGCAGCGCGCAGTACCAGCCCGATGCCATCCTGGCCGCCGCCATCGGCGGGCTGCTGCCTGGTTATGAGGTGGCCAGGGCGCTGAACAAGCCCCTCTTCTACTGTGAAAAGCGGGACGGCGCGCTGATTTTGCGCCGCGGCTTCACCATCACCCCGGGCATGAAGGTGCTGCTGGTGGAGGATGAGGTCTCCACCGGGCAGAGCGTGCGCGAGATGATGGAAATCGTCCGCGCCCTGGGCGGCTCGGTCGTGGGCATCGCCTGCCTGGTGGACAAGTCCGGCGGCGACATCCCATCCCATGTGCCGCTTTGCGCCCTGGTCACCCTCAAGGCTGAGCACTACCAGGCCGATGCCTGCCCGATGTGCCAGCAAGGCCTGCCGCTACAAAACCTCAGATAAGCTTTTCATCAGTTCCATCAGCGCCGAGAGGCGCTTTTTCTTTAAATTTCGTCCGGATTCACCTGCCTTTTCTGATTGATGGCAAAAACAAACGGGTATACATTGAACAGTTGACAACATTCCCGGGCGCGCCGCGTTCATGAAGCCGCGAACGGGAACACAACACAACAAAAGAGGAGGAAATTGAACGTATGTCGAACACCCCCAAATCTGGCAGCAAAGTGCTGCCCATCATCCTGGCGCTGCTGCTGGTCGCGGCCGTGGCCTTTGGCATCATCACCAACGGCCAGAAAGCCGAATGGGAAAAGAAGGCCAAGGACTTTGAAGGCCAGGTCGTCACCCTGAAGGAAGAGGCCGCTGCAGCCGCCGAAGCCGCCGCCAAGGCCGCCGAGGAAGAAGCTGCCAAGGCTGCTGAAGAAGCAGCAGCAGCCGCTGCCGAGGCCGAGCGCGTAGCCGCCGAGGCCGCCGCCCTGTCCACCGAGGTTCCCGCTGAGGAGCCCGCGGCCGAGGAACCCGCTGTTGAGGAACCCGCTGCCGAGGAACCCGCTGCCGAGGAACCCGCTGCTGAAGAAGTGGCCGAAGAGCCCGCTGTTGAAGGCGAGACCGCGGCCGAAGCGCCCGCCGAGGGCGAGGCCGCTGCCGCCGCCACCGAAGTGGAAGGCAAGGTCAACTTCTCCGTGTTCCAGCTGAAGGTCGAAATCGACCCGATGATCCAGGCCTTTGGCAAGCTCTACAATGAGAAACACCCCGAGGTCAACGTCTCCATTGAGACCCTGGGCGGCGGTGCCGACTACGGCGGCGCCCTGAAAGCCAAGCTCTCCTCCGACCAGATGCCCACCATCTTCATGATTGAAGGCATCGGCGGCTATGACCTGTGGAAGGACTATATCGCCGACATGTCCAATGCCGACTGGGTCAAGGACACCGACCTGGCCTTCTACGCCCCCGACGGCAAGGCCATCGGCTTCCCCATCGCCATGGAAGGCTTCGGCCTGGGCTACAACGCCGACATCCTCGCCAAGGCTGAAATCGACCCCGCCACCCTCACCACCTTCTCCGCTGTCAAGGCCGCCTTTGAAAAGATTGACGGCATGAAGGAAGAACTGGGCCTGGATTCCGTCACCTCCGTTGGCACCTCCGTGTCCGGCGGCCTGTGGTGGGTCACCTCCCAGCACGTGTTCAACGCCTTCTACGCGGGCTATCAGGACTACAACGACTCAACCGTCTATGACAACCTCCGCAAGGGCGAAATCGACCAGGAACGCCTCACTGCCTTTGCCAACTACCTGAAGCTGCTGTACGACTACGCCGACCAGAACGTCCTGCAAAACGGCAATTATGACGCCCAGGTCGCCGCCTTCGCGTCCGGCAAGGCCGCCTTCATCACCCAGGGCAACTGGATTGACCCCAACCTGGCCCAGCTGGAAGCCACCTTCCCCATGGGCTATATCTCCCACAACTTCTTAGAGCAGGAATCCACCGGCCTGTACATGGCCGCTCCCTCCTGGTTTGTGGTGAACGCCCAGGCCACGCCCGAGCAGCAGAAGGCCGCTGTTGACTTCCTCAACTACATGGCCCTGACCGAAGACGGCCACAACTACATGGTCGCTGAAGCCGGCATGGTGCCCGCTTTCAAGTCAGTCAAACTGCTCCCCGCCGGCCCCCTCTCCAGTGCGCTCACCCAGGCCGGCGCTCCGACCGAAGGCAACTTCAACTGGTACTTCGGCCGCAATCCGGATGGTTTCAACCAGGGCACCCTGGGCCCGATCTTTGAGCTGCTTGCCACCGGCACCAGCGTTGAGGATTTCGTGGTCATGGTGACCTCCGCCTTTGAAGAAATCGCCCAGAAATAACGCCCTTTGAATGGGGGGGGCCGCGTAAAACCGGCTCCCCTTTTCTTTATCGGAAACCCTAGCCTGCAGTGACGCTTTTGATGCCGGGCTGTTCAATTGGCAAAAAATGGCGTATACTGTGCAAACAATTAAGGTGCCGCGATACGGCACAACACACTGGTGGACGCCCGCGGCCGGCGGCAATTCGCGCGCTTGCGGCAGGGCTTCCACAAAAAGAACATCCAAGAATGGAGTGATGCGGCTTTGAAAAGACGTGGATGGGTCGACTTCCTGTTCATCTTCCCCACTGCCCTGGCCTTTGTGATGGTCATCATCGTGCCCTTCTTCCTGGGCATCTACTACGCCATGACCGACTGGGACGGCGTCAGAACCACGCTGACCTGGGTGGGCTTCCAGAATTTCACCGGCATGTTCAAGGAGCCGCAGTTTATCTACTCCTTCCTCATCACCCTGCTGTACACGGTCATCAACATCGCCCTGGTCAACATCGTGGGCTTTTTGATGTCGCTGCTGGCCACCAGCCGGGTCAAGGGGCGCAATTTCTACCGCGCGGGCTTCTTCGTGCCCAACCTGATTGGCGGCATCGTCCTGGGCTACATCTGGCAGTTCGTGTTCAACAACGTCTTTGTGGACCTGGGCAACGCGGCCGGCCTGGCCTTTATGCAAAAGTCCTTCATCGCCAGGCGGGAAACCGTCATCTGGGCCATGAGCTTTGTCAACACCTGGCAGTACGCCGGCTACATCATGATGATTTACGTGGCCTCCATCCAGGCCATCCCGGACTCGGTGCTGGAGGCGGCCAACGTGGACGGCGCCAACTACCGCACCCGCGTGTTCCGCATCATGATGCCCATGATGGCCTCGGCCTTCACCATCACCCTGTTTTTGACCCTCACCAACTCCTTTAAGCAGTTCGACCTCAACTCCACCCTCACCAACGGCGGCCCGGCCATGGTGTACATGGGCAAGGCCATAAGGGCCAGCCAGCTGCTGGCGATGGACATCTACCGCACCGCCAACCAGTTCAACCTGATGGCCCAGGCGCAGGCCAAGGCCGTGGTCTTCTTCATCATCCTGGTGGTCTTCTCCCTCATCCAGGTCTACCTCAACAAGCGCAAGGAGGTGGAGGCATGAGCATGAACAGCGGCGTCAAAACCCACAAGCGCCACATCAGCCAGGGCGAAAAGCGCGGCGTGGGCCTCTACATCCTGGAAATCGTGGCCATCCTGGTGTTCATCCTGTTCATGATGCCCTTTGTGCTGGTGGTCATCAACTCCGCCAAGACCGCGAAGGAAATCATCTTCTCCCCCGTCACCCTGCCTGCCAACTGGGGCCAGATCTGGACCAACGTGGTCACCATCTTCAACAACCCCTCCAATGACTACTTTGGCGCCTTCATCGACTCCACCATCATCACAGTGCTGGCGCTGACGGTCATCACCCTGTTTTCTGCCATGTGCGCCTGGTCCTTGGTGCGCAACAAGACCAAGTGGTCCAGCGTCATCTTCATGTTCTTTGTCGCCGCCATGGTCATCCCCTTCCAGGTGGTCATGTTCCCCCTGGTCAAGTGGTTCAAAATCATGGGCGATTTCATCCGCATCCCCATGCTGGGCTCCTACCAGGGCATCACCTTTGCCTACCTGGGCTTTGGCTGCTCCATGACCATCTTCATCTTCCACGGCTTCATCAAGGGCGTGCCGCTGGAGCTGGAAGAGGCCGCCACCATCGACGGCTGCGGCCAGGCGCGCACTTTCTTTGAAATCGTGGTGCCCCTCCTCCAGCCCACCGTGGTCACCGTCCTCATCCTCAATGGCATCTGGATCTGGAACGACTACCTGCTGCCCCTGCTGATCCTGGGCTCCGCCGGCAAAATCCAGACCATCCCCCTGGCGGTCACCGCCTTCGCCGGCTCCTACTTAAAGCAGTGGGACCTGATCCTGACCTCGGCCCTGCTGGCCATGATCCCCATCATCGTGCTGTACCTGTTCGCGCAGAAGTACATCATCAAGGGCATGGTGGAAGGAGCGATCAAGTAAGCGCTGAGCCCTCATTCAAACACAAATATTACAACTGCCGCGGGAATGCTCTCCCGCGGTTGTTTTTCTATAGATTTTCGCCAGTAATCAAAGACTTTCCAACAACCCGCCCAAAGCCTGCTCAGTCTATCAAGCATACAGTCAGTACCAAGGCTTGTTACTTCTTAACAAATTTATTATAATGCGAGCAAGTGACAATCCTTTCATTTGCCATTGAGGCGCCATCGGGCAATAACCTGACCACAGCGCATGAAGTCCGGTATGGCTGGGAATTCTGGCAGGCGGGTGAACCCACGCCGGTCTCCTTCTCCTATGCCGGGGACAGCAATTTAGCAAGTGGAACGGTTGACTACCGCTGGTATCTTCCTCCCGAGCCGCCGGTGAATGCCCTGTTTGGCATCCTTGTCACCGATGCCAAGGGTGACCAGCGGTTTATCCTTACAGATCCCGTCAGTATCACTTTTGCGCTGCCAACACCAACGCCCACCCCATCGCCTACACCGACTCCTACTTTTGCGCCAGTACCGACCCCAATACAACCCCCAACGCCTACACCAACGCCGCCTGCAACGCCTACACCAACACCAACACCTTCTCCTAAGCCAACAAGCATTGCACCGCCCACTGACATCCCAACCGCTTCCCCGACAAAGCCTTCCACCGGCGTCGACGGGGACGCGGATAACGACGGAATTGTAAAACTGGCTGACTTGCAGGAAATGATCAACAGTGTCGTGCACCGCGCCTTGGTCTCCTCACTGGAAAACGCGGACATCAACGGAAACGGCGTGGTGGATCTGACGGATCTGGCGTTTGTCATCGCGCAAATTACTGGAAAATAGACCAAATAGAAAACCAGGGTTGCCTTGAACTGCACCCCCAAAGTTGGACGAAAACCAACTTTGGGGGTGCATCTTTATGGTGAAAACCATCAAAGAACTATGAATAAAGGCAATCCGGCATCTTCTGAAAGAGCAGCCCACACAACATCAGAACAAAAACCAGGCACGGCTTTTATTTCGTGTCAGGCCATCACTCCATCAGGACGGGGCCAGGCGCTGAATGATCCACTCCAGGTCCAACAGGTCAATCACCCCGTCCACGGTGGCATCGGCGTTCTTTGGCGCTGCCGGATTCACTGCGTTCACGATGTACTTGATGATTTCCACCACGTCCAGGATGTTCACCACTTCATCGG
Organism: Clostridiales bacterium; assembly: GCA_012521895.1. Classification (GTDB taxonomy): domain Bacteria; phylum Bacillota; class Clostridia; order Christensenellales; family Aristaeellaceae; genus UBA6115. Next base: position 5,966 of record JAAYLK010000080.1, on the reverse strand, counting down.
CATTGGCGTCACCGCGCAAGTAGACAGGCAGGCCATCGACAGTGACAAGCAGGTCAAAGTAATTCATGGATTGCGGGTGGGGTTCTGAAGTCTGGACATGAATGCGGGCCGTTCCCACATTGAGCGCTTTGAATGTGCCGGGATATGCCGAGATAATTTCAACAACGTCCTTGGCTGAGATGAAGAGCTCATAATGATCCATCAAGGTCGCTTTCCCCGGTTCCATGTAGACGGGGTTGGCGAAGTCCTCCCCCGGTTTTACGATGACCTTCGGCTTGAGAAAACGGACGGATTGAATCGGCCTGTAGATTGTGAACGGCATTGAATCAACAAGCTTGAAGGTTTTCTCCGGGTTAGGCCATTTGTCAAGCCGCACGGTCACGGTGATGCTGATGGCATACGGCCGGTCGTTTGCGGCGAGCTGGCCCAGAAATCCAGGGGTAACGAATTGCGAGAAATTGTAGGAACCAGGCGGCAAATCCTTGTTGATGAAGTCGAGCGGGTTTTCATAAGGATGCGTTACCCGCGCTTCACTTTGTTTGATGTGCCAATTTGTGGAAAAGGTGCCAGACCAGGAAGGATTCGTGCCGTCATACATGTTGACCCCGCTGGAGTACACAGGGACCAGCACCCCCGCGTTCAGCGTGCCGGCGATGTATTTGCTGTCATTCCAGGGGCTTTTGTAGTACGGCGTGTTATTCTGTTTCACCGCGTACAAGTCCATCCTGTTGTATGTTGGCAATGACCAGGCATACGGTTCCTGGATTTTGACATGGTCGGTATTCACATATCCCCAATACGTCGCGCGTGTCTGGTAATCAACGTAATAGACATAGTGATACAGGGCATCGGGCAAGGTCTCCTGTGTTGACGCGGCAAGGCCGCAGACCATGATGGAGTGGTTGTTGGGGACTTCATACACCCTTTTGGAGCGCATATGGGGCTGTTCATAGATGGTCACGGTGCCTTCATACGTGCTGATGGACCGGGCGTATTTGGTGTTCTCGGGGTAGACTTCAATCATGGCGGAGGCCCGGCGCGGCGCCACCCAGACCGTCAGCGCCAGCAGCAGCGCCAGCAGGAGGGGAAGATAGCGGTTGATTTTCATGAATGTCTCCTTTCGCCACAGTGGGAAAGCGCATCGTGCTTGGCCGCCGCGTGCCATCCTTGATGACTGCCCGGGGAAGGGCCGGCCTTCCCCGAAACGGACCCCGCCGGCCCGCGGGCTGTCGTGAGGCTGTTTGGCCGCTACAGCAGCTGATTGATAACCCAGGCCAGGTCATGGAGGTTCACGGTTCCATCCCCAGTGGCATCCTCGGCCAGGGGGTTGGCGAGCTGATAGTCAGGGAACAGGAAGGAATGGATGCTGCCAACCAGGTCGGTGATATCCAGTACGCCATCCCCGCTGGTGTCTCCGGGCTTAAACACCACATCGATGCTCGTTTTAAGCTTCAGGACCCTTTCATAAATATCACCGACCGTAACGGTGATGTTCCAACGCGCTTCCTTGTTGAGGGTGTGGGTAAAGCTGGCGTTGTTGCTGGAATAATCCTTGGCAAAATCAATGCCCTCATAATCAAAGGTGTACAGATAGCGGTAGGGAGGCTCGCCGCCTGAAGGCGCCACAGAGACCTCAAAGGACACACCCGGGGCGACCACGCTTTTATTCACTGTGACGGTGCCGCTTAACGGGTTTGGCACCGCGTTTGTGATGTCGATGGCTATTTTTTCAGAGAGAGCGGACCGCCCAAGGCTGTCTTTCACATAAACATACAAAACGGCCGTCTCGCCATAGGGAAAAACCTGTCTGTCCGTATCCTTGTCAGTGCGAACATACTTCCAGTTGTTTGTCTGGCCGCTTTCGATAATGTCCCAGTAATAGCTGTAGATAAATGGTTTCTCGCCGCCGGTGGTGTGCGCGTAACCGATGAGTTCCTCACCGACATTCACGGTCTGTTGATAGAAACTCACCCAGCTCGCGAGGGGGTTGGGCGTGCTTCCATCAACAGTGAACGCAATCTGAACAACGTCAGACAGTGTGCCCAGTGCGTCATAGGCCCACACGTTCAGCCAACCGGAATCCCCAAAGGGGCGCTGCAGGATGCTCACGCCGGTGGCGTTGGACTCTTCCAGTGCAAGATGGGATTGACCCGATTCCATGATGTGCCAGTTAAAGACGTACCGGATGGGTTCCTTCCCGCCCTGGGGTTACACCTTGGCTGTCATCGGTTTGTCCGCTCCCGCCTGCACCGGTGTGACGCTCACATTCAAATAAAAGGGCGTCTCCGCCATGGGCGCCAGGGGCAGCAGCAGGGCAAGCATCACCAGGAATGCCAGAACGCTCTTCATTTTCATAGTTCATCCTTTCCCTTTGGCTGGAAAGCCAAAGCCGTCCGGGTGCCCTGCGCGCGGTTCAGCGCGGCAGCCCGGAAGGAATCAAATCATCGCTCTTCATGGAAAACAGGGGCGTTTCCCGGGAGCGGGAGGCTGTATGGAGGACGCTGTCCCCGGCTTGCCCGGCCGGCGCGGGCAGGGACAGGACGCGAAACATCATGACCTGAGCAAGCAGGGGGAGCATTCATTTTTAGGGTGTGCCCGCCCTGAGTGAATCAGGCGCGTGGGAAGCAAAATCACTCAAAGGCAAATCGTCAACAGAATGGGTGGGCGGGGGCAGTGACGCTTCACCTCCTTCTTCCGGGAGAAGGGACGCGGTCATGGATGGTTCTTGCTTGTTTTGTTCAGTATGAGGGCAATTGGGTTTCCTGACATCCTATCCCTTGGTATAGAACGGCGTTTTCACGCCAAAAAACCACACCTGCCCATTGGGATAGATGCGGCGGTTTTGCCTTGCGCCATATGGGTTTTCAAGGAGCCCTCTGTTTGAAGTGCCTTGATGAAGGTTCGCGGGCAGCCCGGCATGGGCAGCGCCAACCGCTGCCACCCCGCGCCTCCGGTTTTATCCGCACCTTCCGCCGCAATCCGGCAAAAATCCCTTGTTTCCCTTCGGTTTTCCTACCCCATCTGCCTAAATCGTGCTATACTTCCTTCCGGTTTGTAAATTTTCTACCGGAGGACGACATCTATGGTTCTTGCCCTGGTCCTGTTCCTGGTCACCTATGTGGCCCTGCTCATTTTCTCCGACTACCGGGCTTACATCGCCCTGGCGTCCGCCGCCCTCTTTGTCATCCTGGGCATCCTGCCCATCGGCAAGGTCTTTTCAGCAGTCGACTGGAACGTCATCATGATGATCGCCGGCACCATGGGCACGGTGTACTTCTTCATCAAAAGCCGCATGCCCTCCCTGATGGCCGACCACATCATCGATAAAATGCCCAATGTCAAATGGGTCATCATCGCGCTGTCGCTGTTCGCGGGCCTCATTTCCGCCTTTGTGGACAACGTGGCCACCGTGCTGATGGTGGCGCCGGTGGCGCTGCTGGTCAGCAACAAACTGAAGATTTCCCCGGTGCCCGTCATCATCTCCATCGCCATCTCCAGCAACCTGCAGGGCGCGGCCACCCTGGTGGGCGACACCACATCTATTTTGCTGGGCAAGCAGGCAGGCATGAATTTTGTGGATTTCTTCTGGTACGCGGGCAAGCCCGGCTTGTTCTTCGTGGTACAAATCGGCGCCATCCTGTCCGCCGTCACCCTGTATGTCATCTTCCGCAACCATAAGCAGACCGTCTCCATGGAAGAAAAAACTGTGGTCACCGATTACTTCCCCACCTGGATGCTGCTGGGCACCATTTTGCTCCTGGTGGTTGCCTCCTTCATCCCCGAGGGCAGCAAACCCGCCATCACCAACGGCCTCATCTGCATGGGCATCATGCTCATTGGCCTGGTGCGCGAAATCACCCAGCACAAAAAACCCCTGGAATCCGTCAAAGACCTTTTCAAAGAGATCGACTTTTTCACCCTGCTGTTGCTGGCCGGCTTGTTTGTGGTGATTGCCGGCATCTCAGAAGCCGGCGTGGTGGATGAGATTGGCCGCGCATTCGCCAGACTTTCCGGCGGCAATGTGTTCATCGCCTACACCCTGATTGTCTGGGCCTCGGTGCTTTTGTCCGCCTTCATTGACAACATCCCCTATGTGGCCACCATGCTGCCCGTCACCGCCGTCATCGCCTCCCACCTGGGCATCGACCCCACCATTTTGTACTTTGGCCTGCTGGTGGGCGCCACCCTGGGCGGCAACCTCACCCCGATTGGCGCCAGCGCCAACATCACCGGCATTGGCATCCTGCGCAAAAACGGCCACGAGGTCAGCAACTGGGACTTCATGAAAATCTCCATTCCCTTCACCCTCACCGCCGTAGCCACCGGCTACGTCCTGGTCTGGCTGTTCTGGGGAATCTGACAAGGCGCTGAACACAAATCATTCCCTTTACAAAACGACTGCCGCGGGTTCACCGCGGCAGTTTTCGTTTATGAAAGGTATATCTTGGGAGGTATCGGAGGGCGGAGCCCTCTGATGGAAATCCAAACCAGCGACATGTGCGGTGGTTTGGGTTTGGGCGAAAGCCCAAACGCACCGCGAACTTCTGCCGACCGTGAGGCGAGTGAAACGAGGCCGAACAGGCAGAAATTTCCGTCTTCCCAAAACATTGAATTGTCCTCAGACAATTCAATGCTACAACGTCATCCTTTTATCATCTTCCTTCACCCTCATCCGGTACAGCTGCGGCGAGATCCCCATCTGGCGTTTGAAGAAGTTGGACAGGTAGTAGGGGTCACAGAAGCGGTATTCCGCCGCCAGCTGTACCAGGCTCTTGTCCGTGTGCAGCAGCTGGTGCTTGATCACATTGGCCAGCAGCTGCTGCACATACTGCTTGGGCGTGCAGGCAAAAGCGCGCTTGAAGCAATGCGACAGCGAGGAGGGGCTGAAGCCGTGGTCGCGCGCCAGGGCGGCCAGTTGCAAATCGCCCCCCAGTTGCTTGTGGATGTCCGCCAGCAGCGGCTGGACGCGCGCCAGTTCCGGCTGGGCGCGGGCGCTGCCCTTGCCCAGGAAGCCGGACAGAATCAGCAGCAATTCCCCCTCAAAGCGCATGCTGTCCTTCAAGCTGTCCCCGGGGCTCAAGGCCTTGATGCCCGACAGCACCCTGCTTGGCAGCGCCTGGGTCATCACCTTGCCCTGCTCAAAAAACACATCATGCCCGGACGGCGTGTCCAGGAAGAATTCCACATAGATTTTCTTGATTTTCTTTTCACACCAGCAGGAAAACAGGGTAAAGGCCGGGATCAGGCAGGCCTCCCCCGCGCGCAGGGAAACCGTGGTTTCACTTGTCTTTACATAGCCATCCCCGCCCTCCACCAGGTACAAAGTGTGGAAGGGATAGAGGTTGAAGGGATAGTTCCACTCCCGGTTGTTTTCGTACTTCACCGCCTGCACCAGGCGCAGGGTGTAGGGCCGCTCCGTCAAAATATCACATCCTTTGAACGAATTGTATCATTGTTGCCCCTCTGGGTACAAGGTATAGTGAAAGCAGATTTGAGACACAAGGACCGCTTGCCCCACCCGCTCGTTCCGTTATTTACGGAAGGAGCCTCGCCTGAACCCAGGAAAGGAGAGGCCGTGACCACCATCAACAAGCAAGCCGGAAAGGACCTACGGCACAGGTCGGATTTCGCGCGCAAACTGCGCCGCAGCATCCCCTACTATGTGCTGATTCTGCTGCCGCTTGCCGTCCTGTTAATCTTCAAATACTACCCCATGTACGGCGTCACCCTGGCGTTCAAGGATTACAGGGTCTCCGCCGGCATCGCGGGCAGCCCCTGGACCCAGCCGCTGTTTCGCCACTTCACCCGCTTTCTGACCGCGCCCTCCGCCGTCCGCGTCATCACCAACACCTTCACCATCAGCCTGTATTCCCTGCTGGCCGGCTTCCCCTTCCCCATCCTGCTGGCCATTGGCCTCAACGAGCTGCGCAGCAAAAAGCTCAAAAAGACGATGCAGATGATCACCT